>NZ_JBSFGK010000029.1:7974-90825 GCF_053596495.1 Kitasatospora sp. NPDC001683 | reverse complement strand
TGTTGAGACCGTTGGCAGTCTGAAAATCACCCGCAACGCCCCTCTCCGGGCCACCCCCTCCACCGCCCCTCCCGCAGCGCGTCCCTCTCGCCTGGGCGGGTGGTGGTTGGGGGGAGGGAGGTGGGCGTGGGGGTGCGAGGCGTTGCCCGCGCGCCCACGACGGCTGGGGGGGGTACCGCCGTGAGGGGCTCAGGTGGTGGTGGTTCCGGGGGCGGTGTGCCAGGGGCGGCCGGGGCGGGTCTGGACGGGGGTCGAGGTGAGGCGCAGGGCGTACACCTCGCGGTCCGGTGCCGGGGACGGGACCGGGCCGAGGTACTCGTGGCCGGTCAGGTGGCACCAGGCGGGCAGGTCGAGCGGGGCGGCGGGGTCGGTGGTGTGGATGTGGACCACCGCGCCGGCCGGGAGGTGGGCGATCTGCGCGCGCAGGCGGAGCAGGAGTTGGACACAGAGCAGGCCGGTTCCGTCGACGGTGAGGTCGGGGGCGGCGCCGTCGGTGCTGCTCGTGCTGCCGGTGCTGTCGGGGGCGGTCATCGGGGGGTCTCCTGGGTGATGCGCCAGAGGCGGCGGGGCAGTTCGCCCTCCTCGAACGGGTGGACGGCGGCGAGGTGCCAGCCCTCGGCGAGCCGGTCCACCAGCTCGCGGGGGAAGAAGTGGACGGCGAAGCCGCCGTGTTCCCGGATGTCGTCCCCGTGGCCGGTGCCGTCGCCGTAGTGGGCGTCGCCGGTGTGGCGGACGGTGTAGACGAAGATGCCGCCCGGGCGCAGGACGCGCCGGACCTCGGCGATCAGCGACTCGACCTCCTCGGTGCTCAGCGCCATGCAGAGCAGCATGTGGGCGAAGACCGCGTCGACGGAGGCGTCGGGGAGGGGCAGCGGGTCGCGGACGTCGTGCACGACGGTGCGGACCCGCTCGGTCAGGCCCTGTTCGTCGGCGGCGGTGCGCAGTTGTTCCAGGCCGGTCGGGCTGAAGTCGGTGGCCAGTACGGTGAAGCCCGCGCGGGCGAAGTGGAGCGCGTCGCGGCCGTGGCCGGCGCCGAGTTCGAGCACCTCGCGGGCGGCGGCGGTGGCGAAGGCCTGGGCGGCGTACCGCGCGGGGGCGGACGGCTGCTCGCCGTACATCCCGGGGGTGGTCCGGTAGGTCTGCTGCCAGTGCGCGCGTTGGGTGTCGGCGAGAGCGGGCTCCCGGCGGGGTTCCCGAAGGGGTTCCCGGCGGGGCGACGTGCTGGGCGTCGGGCCGGGAGTGCGGGTCATGGTGATGCCTTCGCGGGGTGTGCCGTGGTGCGGATGGTGTGAGTGGCTCCGGTGGTGCGTGTTCAGCCTAGGACGTGGGGCTGGGCGGGGGTGGGTGGGGGCCAGGTCAGGGCCTCGGGATGCGGCGGTGTTCGGGGGCGGTGCCGCCGAGGCGGGTGAGCAGGGCGGACAGCTGGGTGAGGTCCTCGCTGCCCCACTGCTCGGGGGCGAAGTGGTCGGCGGCGACCTGCCGGGCGGTGTGCAGCATCTCGGCGAGTCGTTCGCGGCCGGTCGGGGTGAGGGCGGCGTAGGCGACCCGGGCGTCGCGGGCGGCGGCCTCGCGGGTCACCAGGCCGATTCGCTCCAGCGGGGCGAGGCCGCGCGTGACGCCGGAGGCGGTGAGGCCGAGGGCCTCGGCGAGGTCGACCCGGCGCATTCGGCCGCCGGGGGCCTGGGCGAGGTGCAGCAGCAGGGTGAAGTCGGACAGGCTCACGCCGTGCAGGCCGCTGAGGCTCGCGTCGAAGCGCTTGACCACGGCGGTCTGGGCGCGGACCAGGCGCAGGGCGGTGTCGAGCGGGTCGGGGCGGGGGTCGCTCGTGGGGCTGGGGTCGGGTACGGGGCGGTTTGTCGGGTCTGTCATTGCCACCTCCTTGACTACTCAAGTATATGCATGGGCGGAGCCGTCAAGGAGGTGGCTGAGGGGGAGGGGCGGCGGTCAGCTGGTGGCGTTGGCGGCGCGGCGCTGCCGCTTGCCCAGGGGCGCCTGGGAGAGATCCTCGGCCTGGGAGCGGAGGTTCTTGTAGCCGTAGCCGCGGTCGGTCAGCCAGGACCGCGCGGCCTGCTCGGCTCGGTCGGTGGCCTCCAGGATGTCCTCTTCCTCCTCGCCCTCGTCGAGGAAGCGGAAGGTGAAGGCGGCGCGGGCGTTGAGGTCGTAGCTGAGGTGGCCCTCGCGGGTGAAGGCGGCGTGCAGGACGTCGTGCTCGGGTGCGGCGGCGAGGAGTTCGGCGCGCTGCTCGTCGGTGAGGGCGTCGAAGACGCCGCGCACCATGATGCGGAAGGTTCGGGTGGTCATGTGCAGACGATAGGCAGGAGGGGCGGTGGACCGCCAATGCGATTTCGCGGGTGGGGGCGGGGACGGGGCGGGCTGTGGCGGGGCGGGAAGGGGGCGGCGCGCCCGGCCGTTGGTGCGGGGTCGGCGGGCGGGCGCTGGGCGCATGGGGTTGGGGTTGGTCTCGGCAGCCGGTCTCAGCGGGCGAAGGGCCCGAAGGTGGTGGCGGCCAGGCGGAGGGCCGGGGACGGGGTGCCGCCGGTGCTGCCGACGGAGTAGACCAGGCGCTTGCGCAGGTCCGCGGTGGCGAAGAACCCGTCGGAGTAGCCGAGGTCGTGCCCGGTCTTGCCCCAGACCGTCGTGACGTCCTGCAGCGGGATGGCCAGCAGTCCGACGCTGTAGCAGGCCTTGCCTTTGTTCGGCCCCAACTGGCAGTCACCGGAGTCGTGGTAGGGAAGTAGCCGCCCGGAGGCGCCGCGCGGCAGGGTGAACAGGTCGTGCAACTGCTGCGGGGGCAGGAGCTCACCGTCGAAGACGGCGCGCAGGAAGCGGTCCAGGTCGGCCGGGGTGGAGACCATCGACTCAGGGTTGCCACCTGTTCGGAGACGTCGGTCGGGGTGTTGAAATCGTCGGGGAATTGACTTCCGAACTCCCCGGCATGAATGCCGGGGACTCCCTGCCACGCTTCGCGCGGCAACGCTGCGCGGGGGCGTGGCGGTCGGTTCCTGGTTCCTCCCCGTCGCTGGGGGTTGCTCGCGTGCCTCTGATGACCGACCAGTGGTCTTCTCGCGATCCGCAGGCGTTTACCTCTCTCGGTTACCCGGAGAGGGCCGACAGTCCGTCGGTGGATGCTGCTTGATCGGTGAGGTGAGGGCGGCTGTGCGTCGCCCTTCCTGTCTGACGTTGCGGGCGGCGTTCCAGTCCCGGTCTTGCGCAGTGTCGCAGTTGGGGCAGGTCCAGCGGCGGACCCGCAGGGGCTTGGGGCCGTCGTGAGGGCCGCAGCCGGCGCACCGTCGGGAGGACGGGAAGTCGCGCGGGATCTGGATGAAGGCGCGTCCGGGGCGGGCGGCCTTGTAGTGGAGCATGCCCAGGAAGGTGGACCATCCGGCGTCGTGGACGGACTTGGCGAGTCGGCCTCTGGCGAGTCCACGGATGTTCAGGGTCTCGGCGTACACGGCTTGGTTACGCTCGTGAGCCTGTGGGACCACTGGTGGTGGAAGTCGCGGCGGGCGTTGGCCAGGTCCGCGCGGGCGCGGGCGACCTTGAGGCGCTGCTTGTCCCGGTTGTTGCTGCCTTTCTCCTTGCGCGCCAGGCGGCGCTGTTCCTTGGCGATCTTCTGTGCTGCGCGCAGGAAGCGTGGGTTCTCGATGTGGCTGCCGTCTGAGAGGACCGCGAACCGGTTCAGTCCGAGGCCGATGCCGATCTCGCCGGTGGTGGGCGGCAGCAGGTCGGCGGCGGGTTCGGTCTCGGTGACGAAGGAGACGAAGAACCGTCCTGCCGGGGTGCGGATCAGGGTGATCGAGGTGGGGTCGGACGGCAGCTCAGGGACCAGCGGACCTTGACTTCCCCGGTGCCGGGTAGTCGCAGGCGCCCGCTGGGCGTGATCTTGAATCGGGCGTCGCGGTGAAGCGGATCGCGTCGCGGTGGTCCTTCTTCGACTTGAATGACGGCTGTTCGATCTTCGGCCCCCTGCGGGTGCCCTTGCGTGAGGCGAAGTGGTTTGACCACGCCTGTCCCAGGTCCCGAACGGACTGCTGGAGTGCCACCGCCGAGACCTCGCCGAGCCATGCCCGGCCCGGCTTCTTCTTGCCGTCGGTGACGACCAGCTTGGACAGTGCCGCCGTGCTCGGGATCTTCTCCCCGCGTTCATCGGCTTCCAGGCACAGCCTCAGCCCGTCGTTGTAGGCGACGCGGGCGCACCCGAACGCGCGGGCGGCGCGCTCGCGCTGACTTGTCGTCAACTCTGCCTGCGGTACCGGTACCTGATCTGCATGCTGTTCCACCTATCGGGCGGAACTGACATTGCGGGACGGCGCAAACCTGCACGTCACGGCAGGGTTCAGAATCGCTTGGGCCAGGAGTCCGGGCTGCTGCCGGTGGGCCGCAGGGTGCGTTGGACGACCTCGTCGAAGGTCTCGATGCCGAAGCGCTGGACGATCAGGGCGTTGTTCTCGACGTCCTGATCGCCCGGGCCCTCGACCGGCGGCTCGGTCGGGTCCGCTGGTCGGCCTTCCGCTGTCGGCCAGGGCGGGGCGTGGGTGTGGTGGCGAGGAGCAGTCCGGCGAGGGCGAGGGCGGCGGTCTTGGTGACGGGCATGTGGTCTCCGAGGTCGGTGGGTCGGGCGGGTGCGGAATGGGCCGTGTGGGAGAACACATGTGTGACGTCGAATCAGTTCCGGGACTCCGTGGGGCGAATCGGTTCCACCCGGTGTCGGTGAGGGAGGAGTCGACCTGGGGGGTGGGGTCCGGATGGGTGCTGGGCTGGTGTGTGGGGGGCATGGTTCGCCTCGTGGGTTCGGGCCGGTGGCTGTGTCCGGGCTTCGGTCAGGGGGCTTCGGACAGCTCGACGGGGTGGACGGTGAAGTTGCCGCTGGTGACCGGGGCGAAGGGGGCCAGGGCCATGCAGGTGCCGACGACGGGCTGGTAGGGGCTGCCGTCCTGGTCCAGGTCCATGTTGCCCACGCCCCAGGAGAAGCCGAGGCGGTCCTTGCCGTGGCCGTGGGCGTCGTAGATGCTCAGGCCTATTCGCTGGCCGACCGGCATGGCATCCGACTTGGTGATCACGGCGGTCAGGGTGGCGACGGGGCCGCCGGTGGCGAGGCAGTCGACGGTGGCATCGGCCTGACGGACGTCGCCGCTCTTGGCCACCCGGTGGGAGAAGTGGACGGTGCCCCGGGCGTCGGTGGGGAGACCCGTGGGGACGCCGGGGACGGGGTGGGTGTAGGGCGCGCCCTCGGCGTCGATGGTGAACCACATCTCGTCGGTGGGGTTGAGGGCGTAGTGGATCCGGGCGGATCCGTTGACCCGGGCGGTCGTGGCGGTCGTGGCGGTCGCGGTGGTCGTGGCGGTCTCGGCGGAGGGGGTCGCGCCGGCCGGGGCAGTGGCGGCGAGGGTCGTGAGGGCGAGGGCCGCGAGGGCGGCGGCCATGGCGGTGCGGGTGCTACGGGCGCTGCGGGCCATGCGGGCGGTGCGGAACATGGTGGAGTCTCCCTTCTCCGGCGGCCCCGGTGGCCGCCGTCTCGGTGACTCCAAGACTGATCGCTGACACCCCCTCCACACATGTGCCGATCGGCATAAAGCGATCACCGAGTTCGCAGGGTGGACCTGCCGATCGGCAGGGTCGGCATGGAAGGGGGCGGAGGATGGAACGATCCGCCACGGAGAACGCGAGAGTGATGTCCGATCAGTCGCGAACCGGTCGCGCAGGCGGGTGGGATGCCGGCGGAGTGATGTCGGCGGGGCGGTGGCGGACCGGTTCGGGCCGCCGGCCGCCGTTCCGCCCCGCCCGCTAGGCCCGGGCCGGCAGCCGGGTGCAGACCGCGCCCGTCGCCGGCGGCGCCGTCCCGGCGCCCAGCGCGGCGAGGGTGAAGTCCGTGGTCAGCGCGTTGATGTCGGCGCTCTGCCGGACCAGGCAAGGGGATCGGTCATTCGTTGCGGTCGGCGGACAGCTCGTCCAGGACGGCGCCGAGCAGGCCGGGGAGGCGGGCGTCGAGCTCGCTGCGGCGGAGGGTGACCAGGCGGGCCTTGCCGCTGGTGCGGACGGCGACCACGCCGGCCTCGCGGAGTAGCCGCCAGTGGTTGGAGAGGGTCGAGCGCGGGACGGTGAGGCCCTCGGGGCTGCAGGTGGTCTCGCCCTCCTCGGCGAGGCGGCGGACGAGTTCGAGGCGGACCGGGTCGCCGAGGGCGTGCAGGACGGTGGCGAGGTCGAAGTCCTCGGGGTGGGGCTGGGGCAGGGTCCGCATCGGGGTCCTCGGGTGGGCGGGTGGTCGGCTCTGGTGGTGGGCTCGCTGGGCAGTCTAGTATCTCGTTTCGTCAGTTCGGGAAAGCCGAATTGATCTTGAGCTGGCCGTGGCCGCCGGGGCCGGCCGTGCGGAATCGGAGGTCGGAGGATGAAGGTGCTGGCGACGCTGGCCCGGGTGTACGTGGACGACTTGGAGGCGACTCTGCCCACGCTGCGCGAACTCACCGGTGAGGAAGCGGGGCTGCGCTTCCCGTACGCCGGGGTGGAGGTCGCGCGGATCGGCGGGCTGCTGGTCGTCGCGGGTACGGAGGAGGCGCTGGCGCCCTTCCGCCGGGTACAGGCAACCCTGCTGGTCGACGACCTGGACGGCCTCGCGGAGCTGCTGCGGCTCCAGGGCGGGGAGCTGCTGGACGGCCCCAACCAGGTGCCGACCGGCCGCAACGCGACCGCCCGGCATCCGGGCGGGGCGGTGTTCGAGTACGTCGAGTTCGCGAAGGACCGTCCTGTGTTCGCGGGCTGAGGGGTACTGCTGGCCGGTTGCTCCAACACCCTTTTTGGAATACGACCTGGCGAATCGTCAGAGAGCGTGAAGTGTCGCCGTCCGCCTCACCGCCCGCCGGCCACTCGGGACCGGCCGCCGAAGCCGGGCCGCGCTACGAGGCCGGGCCGCGCTACGAGGCGCTGATGGCCGCCCTGGCACGGTCGTTCGGCGCCGTGACGCCCACCCCCGACGAGACGCCGACCCATGAGTCGCAACCGGTACCTGTCCGGGAACTTCGCCCCGGTGACCGAGGAGGTCACCGCCTACGACCTGCCCGTCACCGGACGCATCCCCGCCCACCTCGACGGCCGCTACCTGCGCAACGGCCCCAACCCGCTGGGCATCGAGAACCCGGCCGCGCAACTGTGGACGCTCGGCGCCGGCATGGTGCACGGCGTCCGGATCCGGGACGGGCGCGCCGAGTGGTACCGCAACCGCTGGGTCCGCTCCGGCGCCGTCGCCGACCGGCTCGGCGGACCCCGGCGCCGCGGGCCCGTCGACGAACGGCTCGACATCTCCCCGAACGTGCGGGTCGCGGGCCTCGCCGGGCGCACCTACGCGCTCATCGAGGGCGGCCGCCTGTACGAACTCGGCTATGAGCCGGACACATGCACTTCTTCGCGCCCACCGAGCGGTTGGTGGTGCTGTACGACACCCCCCTGGTGTTCAGCGCGGCGCACCTGGCCACCGGAGTGCCCTTCATCTGGGACGAGCGGCGTGCCGCCCGGGTCGGGGTGATGCCGAGCGAGGGCGGCCAGGTGCGGTGGTTCGAACTCGCGCCGCACCTGGTCGGGCGCACGCTCAACGCCTATGAGCGATGCCCGACACGCTGGTCGTCGACGTCGTCCGGCACCCGGCGGGCGTGGACCTGCGGGACATCGGCGCGAGTCGGCCCACCCTCGACCGCTGGACCGTCGATCTGGCCGCCGGGATGGCGAAGGAGGAGCGGCTGGACGACCGGATCCAGGAGTTCCCGCGTCTCAACTCCCGCTTCACCGGCCGCCCTTACCGCTACGGTTACGCCGCCGCCGTCGAACTCTACGCGCCGCCCACCGGTTCGGACGACGACCGCCCGGACGAGGGCTTCAGCAACGCCCTGCTCAAGCACGCCTTCGAGCGGGGGACGGTCGAGGCGCACGAGTTCGGGCGGGACGGGGCGGTCGGGGCGGGCCGGTCGCCCGGGTGCACCTGCCGGCGCGGGTCGTCCCGCTGGGGCTGTGCGGGCATCGGGTGCCGGGGGCGGAGCCCGCTGGTGCTGCGTGGGAAGTCGGTGGGGCCGACTTCCTGCGCGCGCGGATCCGAGGGGGCTGGGTGTCAGCCGATCTCGATGGTGAAGGTCGAGGTGCTGCCGTCCTGGGCGGTGAGGGTGACCGGGCCGAAGGTGATGAAGGTGGTCGAGGTGGCGCCGGGGGCGCGGTAGAAGCCGGTGGCCCTGGTGATGCGGAGGGCGAGGGCGGCGAGGGTGGCGGCCCGCTCCTCGTCCGCCTCGAGCTGTGGCTCGGCGAGCGCGGTGTGGCCGTGGGCCTCGGCCCAGTCGCGGACGCGGCCGGCGTCGCGGCTCAGCTCGGGCAGGATGCTGCGGTTGGCCCAGGCCCAGAGCCAGGAGGCCGAGTTGGGGCTCCACGTTCCGAGGATCTGGGCGGGGGCGGAGGCGGTGCGGTCGGGGAGGGTCCAGGTGATCAGACCGGTGCGCTGGTCGAGGCCCCAGCGGTCGGCGGTGCCGAGGCCCCAGGTGGTGTGGGCCTCGGCGAGTTGGCCGATCATCTGCTCGCCCTGGAGGAGCAGGGCGGCCAGGTCGGGCCGGGGGGTGGTGCTGTTCATGGGGCGAAGTGTGCCAGGGTCGATCTCGGCGGCTTGCGGCGGCGCCGACGTTCACCGGCCGCGCAGGTCCGCCGTGGCGGCGAGGCCGTGGGCCTGGGCGGCGGTGAGGCGGGCCGGTTCGGGGAGGAGGGCGGCGATGTCGGGGGTGTGCAATGCCAACAAAGGCTGGCTGGCTGTCGAAGCGTTGGGTGATCGCCTTGGGCGGCTGGGAAATGAAGGTGTGGGAGATCGCCGGCCGGGATAGGGTCCGCCGGTGACTGATGATCGTGGGGGAATTGTGGAGACCGGCGCCGGAGCGACCGACGCCGAGGCGGCTGCCGAGCCCGGGAGCGGGGGAGCCGGGCCGCGGGTGGGACTTCAGGTGGCCGCGGCGGTGGTGCTGGTGGGGGCGCTGTTCGCCGGGCTCTGGGCCTTGGCCGGGACTGACGGCAACCACAACGGTGAGGGGTCGGCGAAGTGCAGTCCGGCGACGGAGAAGGATTCGCCGAAGTACCCCGCGCTGTGCGCCGCGCTCAACCGCTCCGATCTGCCGGTGCTCGTGGGCCTGCCCAAGGAGCGGGTGCTGATCGCCCAGCCCGGGCTGTCGGCGGCCCTCGGGCCGGGGATGACGAAGGACAACTACGGCGCGGCGGAGGTGCAGTTCAGCGAGCTGTACGTCCAGCTCGCCGACAGCCGGGACGTCGACGTGGAGGACTTCGCCCTGCCCGGCGACCCGAGGCTCACGCGCACGCCCGTGCTCGGTCACAAGGCGCTGGTCTACCAGTCGCCGACGATGTCGTTCTCGATCCCGTTGGGTGGGGGGAAGTCCACCGCGGGTTCCGGCTCGGCCGCGCACTCCCTCGTCGTCGCGAAGAACCCGGACGGGACCGGTGGCACCTTCGAGGTCAGCATCTGGCGCAAGGACTCCCAGCCGATCGACGACGCCGCCCTCTACCGGGTCGCCGAGGCGGTGCTGCCGGGTCTGCAGGGCTGGGCGGGCGGGGCCAACGCGGGCGGCACGAACCCGGGCGGAGCTTCGACGGGCTGAGCGGTGGGTCGAGTCCCGTTCGGCTCGGTGGTTGGACTCACTCGAACGGGTGGACTCGGTCGTCAGCGGACTTCCGCGCCCGGTGATCGGGTAAGCCGCGGTCGGGGCGGCGTCGGTCCGCCCGGATCGTCGGAGCAGGACACGGAGGAGGCGCGTGTGTACGCAAGCGTGGGAGACCGTCTGGTCGTTCACGGCAGGGTCGTCGGCCAGCAGGATCATGTGGTGGAGATCGTCGAGGTCCTCGGGCCGAAGGGCGGCCCGCCCTACCGCGTTCGGGCGGAGAACGGTCACGAGACGATCATGAGCCCCGGACCCGATGCCGTCGTCGACCATCGGAAGGTCGGGGAGTAGCCGCGGCGTTGAGGCCTGAGGGCGGGTGCGCGGCGCGCCGGGATCGAACCCGGCGCACCGTGCACCCGTTGCGGGGGCGGTGGTTCGGTAGGGGAGGGCGGAACGTGGAGGCATGGTGTCGGTGACGCCGACCGGAGGAGGGGCGGACGTGCTGATGACGCCGACCGGCGGGCCGGGGCGGCCAAGACGACGCCGGCCGCGGCGCTGGTGGCGGTCGCCGGGCCGGGTCGGCTACGAATGCTGCACGGGGACGACTACTACTTCGCCGAGCCGGCGCAGGGCGGGGTGGGGGCGCCGGACGAGGCCGGGGTGGTGCGGCTGGATGTGGGGATCTGCGGTCAGTGGACGGAGGGCGCCTCGCCGAGGACGTCGATGCGGCGCTCGGGCAGGGCGGGGTGGTGGTCGTGGACGGGCCGTTCGCCCGCCGGGTCGCCTCGCGACGGCCCTGTGCACGTTCGACGTCTTCGTCGACCTGCCGGCGGATCTGCGGCTGGCCCGCAAGATCGAGCGCAAGTGCGTCGCGGGGCGGCTTCCCGCCGGGGATGCTGCTGCGGAACTACGTCGAGCACCGGCGGGCCGCTCATGAGCGCCATGTCGAGCCGCTGCGGGCGGAGTGCGACCTGGTGGTCGACGGTGCGCTGGCCCCGGAGGTGCTGGTCGGACAGGTGTGGCGGCGGCTGCCGTCAGGGCGGGTGAGGCCGCGATTCCGTAATGACGGGGCCGGTCAGGGCCTCCCATGTGCAGGAGAGGACGGGGTTTTCCCTGCTCTTTGTTTAGGATCTTGCTCTGCTCTGCGACGATCCGTTGATCGTCGCCCTACTGCGGGGGCGGCGCTTCGCAGGGGAGATACGGGCATGGCCGAGCGGCCCGAGGACGGTGTCGTCCGGGTGCGTACGAGGTGGCGCGCCAGGTTCGCCATGAGCAAGAACACCTGGATGGTGATCTCGGGCGGCGTGCTGGGGGCGATGTTCGCGAGCCTGGGCCTCGCGGTGCTGTTCGGCCCGGCGAACGGGTTCGGCGGCGACAGCCTCGCCTTCATGGGCGCCATCAGCATCCTCGGGCTGCTGCCCTGCGGTGCCGGCTTCGTCTGGGCGCTGATCCACCCCCGGCGCGGACTCCCCTCGGCGGCCGTCGGCACCGTGCTGGGGCTGGTCATCTTCCTCTGCTTCGCCGGGGACGGCCTCAACGACTCCTGGAAGGCCCCGCCGGACCACCCGTCCACCGTCCGCGCGATCGGCAGCTGGACCAGCGGGAGCCTGGTGGTGCGAGTGCGGCCCGACCGGGTGGTGGCCTACCGCAGCGGCAGCGGGTCGGTCGCCTGGCAGTGGACGCCGCCGGGCGAGGACTCCCTGTGCACCATGAGCCGGGGGATCGGCGCGGGCGGCATCGGCCTGGTCGGGCACTCCCCGCACGGCAAGCCCTGCGCGGCGGTGACCTCGCTGGACCTCGCGGACGGCAAGGAGGGCTGGACCGCCACCGTGAACGCCCCCGCCCGGGACGGGGACAGCGCGGATTCGGACCTCGTCGCGGTGGCCGACACCCAGGCCGTGCTGCAGGGCACGGACGGCTGGCGGGCGGTACGGCTGACGGACGGCCGGGAGCTGTGGCGCAGCGCGCCCGACGCCGGATGCACGCCGCTGGAGGTAGCGGGCGGCGAGCAGGAGGTGGTGACGGCCGCGCAGTGCGGTGACGGGGCGGCGGTGCTGCGCTCGCTGACGCCCGGGGACGGGCAGGGGCGGACGCGGGTCGCCGTTCCGGCCGAGGGCGGGCTCAGGAATCTGATGGTGGTGTCGGTCGATCCGCTCGCGGTCTGGGTGGACGCCCAGGCCGAGCGCGGCACCCACGCGGTGCTCAGCTACGACCGGTCCGGGAAGCAGCGTGCCTCGATACCGGTCTCCGGCGACGAGTACGACCTGGACGTGATGCTCGGCGGGGTGCACGCCTTCGACGAGTTCACCGCCCGGCCGCTGTTCGGCGGGGTGGTGGTCGATGACCTGTTCATCGTCCCCGGCGAGAAGCCCGGCGACGTCACCATCAGTGGTGGCACCCACCCGGGCCGAACGGCCACCGGACGGCTGGTCGCGTACTCCCTGGCGGACGGCAGCAAGAAGTGGACGGCCAGCCTGGACGACCAGGTGACGGGTGTGCTGGTGGACGGGACGTCGGTGTGGGCGATGACGCGGGACAGGCTGACCCGGGTCGACGCGGCGACCGGTCGGCAGAGCCGTGAACTGGACGTCAACGACACGGCGTCGCTGTACCCGGTGGACCTGTCGGCGGCGGGCCGGGAACGGTTCACGGTCGTGGCGGAGGACGGGACGCGGGACGAGCCGCCGGTCCGGGGGATGAGCTGAGGACCGGCCCTGCCCGCGAGGCGCGGGCAGGGCCGGAATGCTCTTAGTCGGGTAGCCGGATCACGTTGCCGTGACCCGGCCCCCTGAGAACCGGACGTGCCAGTCGTCCCGGCATCCGGCTCAAGCAAGCCACATGGGCTTCGCAGGTCAGCAGGTTGATGTGGTCCGTTTGCCATCGCCTGCGTGGTGCTGGCGGTGGCATTCGGAGTGCACGAGGCGAAGGTTGTTCCGTTCGTCCGAGCCGCCGTGTCGTCGGTAGGTGAAGTGATGCTTGTGGAGCATCTTCTTCGAGGCCGCGAACCAGTTGATCCACTCACGTGGGCTGTCTGGTTCGTACTCGGCTCCGGCGATCAGCGCTTGCTTGCAGAGTGGGCAGAGCCCGTGCTGCCGCACCGCCAGGACAAGGCTCGTCTTGTCCATCGGCGGTGGCGCCTTCCTGCGGCGGCGGTGCTGCCAGTACTCGATCAGGGCCGGGTCGTCCGGGGACGCTCTGCCCTTGACGAGCTGGTGACGGACGATGCCGGTCCAGGCGAACTTGGGCAGGAAGGCGCCGCTGTCGCGGTCGCCGAAGACCCATCGATCCTGCCTGGACGGGTGGAACCTGCCGAAGTACCGATCCACAATCCAGTACCTCGACTTCTTGGGATGGCCTCGCCTGGCCCAGTTCCAGGTCAGGCGCCACATGCCGGCCTTCGCTTCTTGGATCATCCTTCTCCCGCCGGGGAGTTCAGCTCGCCTTGCGGTCGGCCTACGAGGCTCATCGCCTGGACCTCGACGGGGTTTCCACGTTCCGCACCAGTAAGACGCGGCTGGGGTGGGCGCCCCCTTTACCCCGGGACCAGCGGTGTCCTCCCCCCAGGTCTCAGCTTCCTGAGGGTCGCTCGGTGCCTCACAGCACCGGGTCCTGTAACCGCCGTTTGCATGCCATCGCGCGGTCTTGAAATCACGGGGCGTCGTCAGGGGTTCACTCGCGTTCGCCCGTCCAGCCTTCCCCTCGCCTGTGACGCCTCGATGGCCGAGAGGTCCTTGGGCTTGAACCCTCAGCTTCACACCCCGCCGTTGCCAACGACGCATGTGAGCGCGGGGACGGGCCTTGGACACTGGCCCGAAGTTCAGCCGATCGATACCTCCTTCACCTGGCTGTCCTTACTTACTTGGAGCGATCTCGTGTCGTACCTGATCGTTTCAGAATGAGTCGAGCCGCCGGCCTCTTGCCCGGCCTCCCCGAAGTCCCCCTGGCCTACGGCCACCGCTGATTCGTCGATGCTCTCGCACCCATGAGCGATCAGTGGTGGCCGTAGCCCGGAAGGCTAGTTAGTCGTGCTTGGGCCAGATCGGGCCCTGGTCGGTCCAGATGACGCCCTTGTTGCGGCACAGGCAGAAGGGGTGGCCGACCGGGTCGGTGTAGACCTGCCAGCCGTAGCCGTTGGGGCCGATGAAGTCCTGCCTTAGCGTCGCGCCGAGGTCGAGGACGCGGCGCTGCTCGGACTCGATCTCGTCCACTTCGAAGTCGAGGTGGAACTGCTTGGGGTGCTCGCTGTCGGGCCACTGCGGAGCGCGGTAGTCGTCCACCCGGATGAATGCCAGCTCGATCTCGCCGAACTGGATGCCAGCCCAGTCCTCGGAGCTGCCTTCCTTGATCGGACGGCCCGTCACCTCGGAGTAGAAAGCCGCCAGCTTCATCGTGTCCGGGCAGTCGATAATGAAATCGGTGAGTCGCAGCATTCCGTGATCTTGCCACAAGCTCACACCCGACTTCGAGACAGGCCCTGAGCAGCTCCGCTGAGGTGCGGGAACAGAGAGTTCCTGGGGGCTTCGCCCCCAGACCCCGTTCACCAGGGGCGGCCAGGTTTGTACCGCAGATGCGGATCAGCAGCGGACTTCGGCGGAGACGCTAGCTGGCCAGACCCGCTGCCCGGGTCTCGATGGCGGTCTCCTTCCGCGGGATGGTGCCCGCCCTCGGTGCCTGTCGCACGGCCCGGTTCGCCGTGGTCAACAGGGCAAGGGCGAGCAGCCATGCTCCGCAGAGCCAGACCAGCGGCTTGGCGCCGATTGCGCTGATCAGCGCGCCGCCTGCAAGCGTGCCGATTGACAACGCGCCCGTGGTGAGCGTCGAGACCGTGCTCGTCGCGCGGCCTCGCAACTCGTCGGGGGTGATGCTCAGCTGGTGGGTGGTCATCGCCACCGCGTACACAGGAGCCACCAGGGACTCGCCAGCCGCGACTGCGGCCAGCAGTGCCGGGCTGGGGGCCAGTGCGTACAGCGGGAACATCACCGCCTCCAGCCACAACATCACTACGGCGATCCGACCGAGTCGGAACCGACGCGTAGCCCGGTCCGACACCAACGCCCCTACCACCGCGCCGACTGCCGCTCCGCTGAAGATGACACCGATCCACAGCGACGATGAGCCGAGCTGCTGGGCAAGAGCGATGATCAGCAGATAGCCCGCTCCATAGCGGGCCTTGTCAGCGGCCGTTACCAGAGTGAGAAAGCGGATGACCGGCTCACGCCACAGCCAGCTGAGCCCTTCCCGGATCTCCGTGGTGAGCCGGGCCCTCGTTCGGACGACGTCGTGCCGCTCCACCTGGAATCGGGCGCGCATCAGGCGCAGCGAGGCTGCAGACACGGCGAATGACACCGCGTTGACGGCGAACGGCACGACCTGCCCGACGGCGTAGAGCGCACCGGCGAGTGGAGCTCCGAAGATGCTCACCGCGCTGCCGGCGGACTGCTGGTAGCCGAGGGCTGTGGGCAACTGCGGGGCATCGACGACGTTCGGCAGGGCCGCGGTGCCGGCAACCTGGAAGACGGTCCCCAGAATCCCGGCGAGCACGGCCGTCGCGTACAGCTGGGGCATCGTGAGTCGGTCCAGCCACGCCGCGACAACGACGCTGGAGGTCAGCACGGTCCGGCCGACCTCGCACCAGAACATGGTGGTCTTGCGGTCCCATCGGTCGACAAGTGCCCCCGCGACCAGCCCGAACGCGAGGAAGGAGACGGTTCCCAGGCCCAGTACGAACCCGGCCTGGGTGGCCGATCCGGTGAGGGCCAGGACGACCAGCGGCAAGGCCATGAACTGGGCCTGGTCGCCGATGGCAGATATCAGTTGGCTGCTCAGTAGCAGCGAGAAGTCCCGGTTCCGGAGCAAGCCGGAACCACGAAGGGCATTCATTGTTGTTACGCTCCGTAACAGCTCTAGGACACAAGGGTGGCGTCGAAGCTGGTGTCCGAGCTAAGAGACACGGGGCGTTGTAAGCACGGGCGGACCGTACCCCGGTGCGACCGGGACCGCATGCGAATTTGCTGTGAGAGGCCGGCACGCTGACGGATCGTTCGGAGTGTGCAGCGCAGGCGGCGGAGGAATGACTGCCTCCCGGTAGCTGGTGGCCCTGCTCGTGATGTCGAGCAGGGCCACCATCAGGCTAGGCGGTGAAGCGGGGGTCGCGGGCTTCGATGGCCTGGACGAAGGCGGTCCATTCGGCCTGGTCGAAGGCGAGGTGGGGGCGGTCGGGGTTCTTGTCGTCGCCGAGCCATACGTCGCCGTTGTCGAAGCGGGCGATGATCACGCAGTCGCCGTTACCGTCCCCGGAGAAGGGGGACTTGACCCATTCGGCGATGGCGGGATTGTGGTCATAGGGGTCGTGCTTCTGGCTCACGTCAGCTCTTCCAACTTGCGTTCAAGGGCGGCGATGGTCTCCTCCGGACTCAGCGAACACCGTTGAACTCGGGCTATGGCCCGCTCGGTCCGCCGTACGTCTCGGCCGGTTCTACGCGGGAGCATACCGCCGACAGCTTCGATGAAGGCGAAGCCACTTTCTGGGTCATCGGGGAACCGCATCAGGGTGACTCCGGATGACAGGATGCCAGGCCGACCGGCACTCAACGGCACCATTTGCAAGGTCACGTTGGGATACTGGGCGGCCTTAATGGCATGCTGGATTTGCCCAGCCAGAACCCCTTGGTCGCCTGCCACGAGTAGGGCGACCTCGCCGAAGTAAGCCTCGAATGTGAGTCGTGGCTCCTCGGTCAGCCGCCGCTGTCGGAGGACACGGACTTCGGCGCCTGCCTCTACGCGCTCCTCGTTCGGCGAGTCGAGGCCCGCTGCGATCATCTCCTTCGCGTAGGCCTCGGTCTGAACCAAGCCGGGGAACGCGGACGGGAAGTAGTTCCGTATCTCCGAGGCATCGGCTTCGAGAGCCAAGTACTCCGCGAACGCCGGTGTGATTGCTTCGGCGTAGTCCAGGTCTCGCCACCACTGCTGTGGAGGGCCAGTGGCAAGAAGGGACTCGAAGTCCTCGCGCTCAGGACCAGTGATCCCGGCGTGTTCGAGCAGCGTGGTCAGATCGGCGGCGGTGATCGGCTGGAGGCCTCGTTCGATTCGGCTGAGTCGACCGGCACTCCACCCCTTCAGGCCGGCCGTCATCCCGCTGAGCGTCCTGTTGTTCTCCAGTCGCCAGGCGCGCAGCTCCTCCCCAAGACGGATCTGCCTGATCGCGGACAGGTCCTTGCTCAAGTGGCGTCCCTCCCTCCGGGTGTTGGACCCCCAGTCTCGCCAGACTCCCGGCCTCGACTCAAGCCAGAATCAAGATCAATTAATTTCTTCGAGCATTGCTGTTGCGTTTTCGATTTCAACTCCTCCACACTCAACGTGACCGCACGGACACGCACCTGACGTCGTGTCGAAGCGAAGGGGCACCCATGTCCGCGTTGAGCACACCTCCCTTCCGCATCTCCGAGCTCTGCCTCGCCGACCACTCCACCTCGGTCCGTACCGCCCGCCGGTACGTCCGGGACCAGTTGGGCGCCTGGGGCTACCGGGGCGACAAGGTCGACGACCTCGTCCTCATCACCTCCGAGCTCGTCACCAACGCCGTCGTCCACGCCTGCCAGGGCCAGGGCGAAGTCCGGCTCCACCTCCAGGAGTTCACCGGCGACTGCCGGCTCGAAGTGTGGGACCCGCGCTTCGACCTCCCGATCCAGGACCGCGAACCCCGCCGCTTCCGTGAGGGCGGCCGGGGCATCGAGCTGGTCCGCGAGCTCGCGCTCGACTTCGGCGTCATCACCCGCCGGGGCTCGGGCAAGCGCGTGTGGGTCCGCATCCTGCTCAACTGAGCGTCACCACCGCCCAATTCAGCCGACGAACAAAGGAGTCCCCACCCCATGCACCCCGCCGCGATCGCCTTCCGCAGCCCCGCCGCCCTGCAGGCCCGATGCGACTACGGCCGCGTCCGCCGCCTCTACTTCGAGCCCGACTACGAGACCTGCGCCGTCGTCCCCGACCCCGCCTCCTGGGAGCCCCTCCCCGCCGGCTACGCCGAGCGCTTCGCCCCCGGCTACTTCACCCCCGCCACCGGCCTGATCGAGCTCTTCAAGCTCCCCGCCACCGTCACCGACCGTGACACCCTCGCCGCCATGGTCGACACCCTCGGCGACCCGTACCCCGTCACCCTCGGTGACACCGAGGACCCGCCCGGCGAGCCCACCACCCACGTCCTCCCCGAGTCCGGAAGCCGCCCCGGCATCCACGTCGACAACCACCAGAACCTCCCCTACGGCGAGCGCAGGAAGTCCCGGCGGCGACTGTGCGTGAACCTCGGTCCGGGCAGCCGCTACCTCCTCCTCGCCGACACCGACATCCTCTCCATCTGCCGCTGCGTCCAGGACCGCTACCAGGACCACCACCCCTCCACCGGCGACCTGCGCACGTACGTCGCCCTCCACCGCCCGCTGCGCCTGCTCCGCCTGCGGATCGACCCCGGCGAGGGCTGGTTCGCGCCCACCTCCTTCCTCCCGTACGACGAGTCCACCGAGGGCCTGGACCGGCCCTCCGCCACCTCCTCCTGGCTCGGCCACTGGGAGCCGCACCTCTTCGACTCGCTGATCTGACCGATCCGACCGATCTGACCGTTCCAACCGCTTGTGTCAGGCTGGTGGGGGAGCACCGCCAGAGCTCGGGAGGCTCGTGATGGCCGAGATCAGGGTGAACGGGGTCTCACTGCACTACGAGGCCCGAGGCGAGGGGCCCGGCGTCGTCCTGGTGCACGGTTCGTGGAGCGACGCGGACTCCTGGGCGCGGGTGCTGCCGGGCCTGGCCGAGTCCACCACCGCCGTCGCGTACGACCGCCGGGGCCACAGCCGCAGCGAGGACCTGCTCACCCAGGGTTCGGTGCACGAGGACGCGGCCGACCTGGCCGGTCTGATCCAGGGACTCGGCCTCGCACCGGCCTTCGTCTACGGGGACTCCTACGGTGCCCTGATCACCCTCCGGCTCGCCGCCGCCCGGCCCGACCTGCTGCGCGGCATCGCGGTGCACGAGCCGCCGGGCAGCGGCCTCCTGCTGACCGACCCGGACCTGCGACCGATCGGCACCGCCTTCGCCGACCGGATCGCCGCCGTCCGGGAGCTGCTGGAGCAGGCCGAGTCCGCCGCGGCCGCCGAACTGTACGTGGACAGCCTGGCCTTCGGCCCGGGCGCCTGGGAGCAGCTGCCGGCGCCGGTCCGGCACACCTACATCCGCAACGCTCCGACCTACCTGGACGAGCTGCGCGACCCGGACGCGCTGGACCTCGACCTCACCGGGCTGGCCCGGTTCAGCGAGCCCGCGCTGCTCACCCAGAGCGACGACAGCGTGCCGATGTTCGGTGAGGTGCTGGACCTGATCGACCTCGCCCTGCCAAAGGCGGAGCGGCACGTGTACGGGGGCGCCGGTCACGCTCCGCATCTGTCGCAGCCGGAGGAGTGGGTGCGGGTGGTGCTCCCGCGCGCGTTGGTGTGAACCGACCTGGGGGCGCGAAAACCGGGGCACGCGCCGGTGCGTGCGCCCTCGCCATGTGCCCTCACCATGCGCCTCACCATGTGCCCCTATCGACCCGCCAGTAGCTCCTCCCCGCGCGGCGTCCGCCGGTACAGCACCTCCCGCCCGCTGCGCACCCGGCTCACCAGGCCCGAGCGGTGCAGCACCCCCAGGTGGTACGAGACCGTCCCCGCGCTCAGGTAGTGCCGGGCGGCCAGCGCGGCGGTGGTCGCCGGATCGACCAGCGCGGCCAGCAGGTCCGCCCGGGTCGGCCCGAGCAGCTGGGCCAGCGCCGGCGTGGGCGTCTGCGGGACGGCCGCC
This sequence comes from Kitasatospora sp. NPDC001683, assembly GCF_053596495.1. NCBI lineage: Bacteria > Bacillati > Actinomycetota > Actinomycetes > Kitasatosporales > Streptomycetaceae > Kitasatospora > Kitasatospora sp. NPDC001683. The sequence goes on along the minus strand of NZ_JBSFGK010000029.1, from coordinate 71,377 downwards.
GGCGGTGCGATCGGGTACATCAGCGTCGGCGGCCGGTGGCAGCCGTCGACCGGATCCAGGATGACGTGGATCCGGCGGCTCACCAGCGTCGGCATCAGCAGCACCATCCGGGCGGGCAGCGTCACCTCGAAGCGGCTCTCCAGCTGGATCAGCCCGTCCGACCAGGAGAGCTGCGGCGCGAGGGAGTTGAACAGCGCGCCGGAACCGTGCCGGGCGAGGAAGCGGCCCCGCTGGTCGATCTCGGCGTCCAGCACCGCCCGGGCGTCCGGCCAGTACGGTGCGAGCGCCAGCTCCCAGTACCGGCCCAGCTCGTCGGCGATCCGCTCGGCGAAGTGGCGCGGGCCGCGCTCCAGGCCGCGCAGCACCGCGTCCGGAACCGGACGGCCCGCCAGATTGGCGGCGGCGATCCCGCGCTGGACGGTTTCCAGCTCGGCCCGGACCCGGTCGGGGTCGGTGCGGCGGACGGCCTCCAGCTGCTCCGCCACCGTCGGCTCGGGGCCGGTGGGGTGGGGGGAGAGGAAGTCGGGGATGTAGCCGCCGTCCTGTTCCAGTGCCAGCCCCGACAGCAGCTCCAGCTTCTCCCGGCGCAGCACCCGGCGGGTGCGGCTCACCCAGGCGTACGGGCCGGTGCGGGAGTTGAGCCCGGAGGCCATCAGGGTGTTGACCGCCTCGTGCAGCGGTGAGACCGCGAAACGGGTGCGGGCGAGCCCGGCCGAGTCGATGGTGAGCCGGATCACGCCGTCGTCCCCCCTGCCGGACCTGCTGGACCTGTCGGAACTGTCGGACCGTACGAACGAGTCGGTTTTGTCGGCCTTTCGGGCCGGAACCCTTCGACCCTGGTCGAATCCTGACACGAATGCTCGCGTTCGAAGTCGCCCCCGCCCAAGCTGTTTCCCGTGACCGCGTCAGCACGGACGCGGCGCGAGCGGAAGGACGAACATGACGAGCAAGCGCGGCCGCATCGCCGCCCTGCTGGGCGCCGTCGCGGTGGTCGCCGGCACCACCCTGGCCACTCCCGCCGCCGCGGCGCCGGACCAGTCGGCCGGGGCGCACCGGCACGGCGGCGGGATCACCGGGCAGGCACCCTGCCAGGGCGCGCCGGAATTCACCTGCGGGACCATCACCGTGCCGCTCGACCACAGCGGCCGAACCCCCGGCACCCTCCAGCTCGACGTGGCGATGACCGGCAACGCCGACGCCCCCAAGGGCGACCTGCTGTTCCTCACCGGCGGCCCCGGCCAGCCCGGCGTGCCGCTGATCCGCCGGATCGCGGGCAAGATCGCACCCGTACTGAAGGACTACCGGCTGGTCATGTACGACCAGCGCGGCACCGGCGAGCGCGCCCTGCAGTGCCCAGGCCTGCAGGAGGACATGGGCTCCTCCGACCTCGCGGTGCCGCGCAAGCAGTCCATCGCCGACTGCGCCACCGCCCTCGGCCCGAACGCCCGCTTCTACAGCAGCGCGGACACCGTCGGTGACATCGACCTGCTGCGCCAGGCCCTCGGCGACCACCGGCTGACCCTCGACGGCGTCTCCTACGGCACCTTCGTCGCCGAGCGCTACGCCCTCGCCCACCCGGCGCACGTGGCGCGGCTGGTGCTCGACTCGGTGGTGCCGCAGGGCGGTTACGACCCGCTGGACCTGGTCGCGCTGCCCGCCACCGCCCGGGTGCTGCGCACCGCCTGCCAGGCCACCGGCTGCACCACCGACCCGGCCGAGGACCTGGCCGTCACCGTCCGCACGTACGGCAACGGGGCGCAGATCCTGGACGCGCTCACCAGCTACGAGTTCGCCGACCCCGACTACGGCGGGGTGCCGGAAGCCCTGCACGAGGCCGCCGGCGGCCACCCGGAGAAGCTCCAGGCCTTCATCGACCAGGTGCACAAGGCCGACGCCGCCCCGGCCGGTGCGCTCAGCCAGGGCCTGCACGCCGCCACGCTGTGCGCGGACGGGCGCTACCCGTGGGGCTCCTCGGACACCCCGGTCGAGGGCCGGGCGGCCGCGCTGGAGGAGACCCGGCAGGACCTGACCGTCGAACAGACCTGGCCGTACGACCCCGCGACCGCGACCGGGCTGGGCAGCCTGCTGGTCTGCCTGGACTGGCCGCGCGAGCAGGTGCCGCCGCTGCCGCCGGCGCACCGCAAGCTGCCCAACGTGCCGGTGCTGCTGCTCGGCGGGGACCGGGACCTCTCCACCCCGTACGAGTGGCTGCACCAGCAGGCGGAGCTGACGCACGACCCGGAGGTCGTGATCGTCCCGGGGGCGGCGCACTCGGTGCAGACCCGGGCGGCGAACCCGGCCGGACGGCAGGCGGTCTACGACTTCCTGCTCAAGTAGCGGGCCTACCCGCTGCTCAAGTAGCGGGCCTACCCGCCCGAGCGACCAGCCGGCGGCGGTCCGTTCCGCACAGGGGACGGAACGGCCCGCCACCGGCTCAATGTTCGGCCGCGCCCCAGCCGTCGTCGGGCAGGGCGCGGTCCCGCTCGGGGCAGTCGGGGTGGTCGTAGCCCCAGAGGCTGACCTTGTGCAGCAGCCAGTCCGTCAGGGGCGGTTGGTCGTGGTCGAGCCGATCGACCAGGACGAAACCGACCCGGACCTCCTCGGCCGGCGCGACCTCCAGGGTCCGCTGGCCGGGGATGTTCTCGTAGGTCACCGTCTCCCAGGAGCAGCCGGCGGCGGTGAGCTCGGCGATCAGCGCGGACTCGGTGACGCGCGTGTCGTACGTCCGCAACCCGCCGCCGTCCACGGGGAGTTCCAGCTCGCCGTGCCAGGTCGGCAGGGAGAAGGAGCGGAGTCGGCGGCAGCGGCAGAAGACCGTCCAGGCGTCGCCCCAGCCGAAGGCGTGCGGCCAGCGGTCGTCCCTGTGGACGCGCCCGGAGTCGTACGGGTCGCCGAAGCGGGTGGCGAGTCGGGGCAGTGAGGCGTCGTAGCGCAGGCCGCCGAGGTCGGCGGTGGTGGCGAGTTCGGTGAGCCGGGTCAGGAAGTCCGTCATCCCAGGCACCCGCGCACCGCCTCGATCAGCCGGTCGGCGCGGGCGTCGCCGTGGCCGATCATCCGGTTCGCCACGTAGCCGAAGCCGACGCCGAACTCGTCGTCCCCGCAAGCGAACCGGCCGCCCGCGCCGTCGTTGCCGAAGCTGCGCGGGCCGAGCAGCGGGCGGAACGCGGGGGAGTCGAGCAGCAGGCCGGAGCCCGATTGGGCGCCGCCCCACGGCTCGACCACCTTGCCGCCGTCGACGAACACCGTGACGGCGGCGCCGAGTTCGGGGAAGTCGGTGAAGTCGCCGGTGAAGGCGTCCGCGACGGCGCCGTAGCGGTCGTCGGCCCACCCCTGGTCCTGCTGCATCCGTGGTGCCCCGTTCTGCTCGCGTGGCGGCCGCGTGCGGCGACTGTGCGTCGCGTCTGCGCGTCGCGTCCGCGCCTGGCGTCCGCCAAGATCATCGACCGGACCACGCTACGGGGTGGGAGCAGCCGTGAGGAGGGGTTTCGGCGAGGCCGGGACGGGTGGGGCCGGTGTGACGGCCCGGCCCGCCGGCTCAGTGACCGGCGGTCGCGGTTCGGCGGAGAGACCGGTGCGGCCAGGCGCCGAGCCCGAGCGCCGTGCCGATGCCGACGAAGGCCGCCGCGGGCGCGAAGGTGCGGGTGCGTACGGACCGGCGCAGGCTGGAGGGAGCGTGACGGCCCGGCCGAGCCGGGTCGGGCCGCCGGCTCGGGAGGTGAGGCATCCGATGAGCAGACTGGTGGAACAGATCGATATCGACGCCCCGGCCGATCAGGTCTGGGCGCAACTGCACCGATTCGACGAGTATCCGAACTTCGTGGACGGTGTGCGCAGCGCGTTCGCGGAACGTGACAACCAGGCGCACTTCGACATCACCGCCGCGGGCGGGCCGCGCGGCATCGACACCGAGCTCATCGATCGGAGCGGGGAGCAGGTGCTCGCGTGGCGGACGACCAGTGGCATACCCGAGTTGAGGGGCAGCCTTGCCGTGCGCGAGCTGGATCGCGGGCACTGCGCGCTCCAGGCGCGGCTGGAGTACGACGGGGACGAGCTGCAGGACGCGTTCGGCGGACCGAAGGGCTTCGCCCAGGTGCGGGCCGTCGAGCAGGCGGTGCGGACGGACCTGGAGCAGTTCAAGGAGCTGGTCGAGCACCGGTAGAGCTCTCCCGGGGCGGACGGCGGCTATCCGACCTCGGGTTTGGGCAGGCTCGTTCGGACATATCGAGCGAAGGGTGCCCGCGATGGCCGCAGTTCACGAGTCCGTCCTCGACGCGATCGGCGGGACGCCGCTGTTCCGCCTCGCCCGACTGGGCGCCGGTATCGCCGCGCCGGTCTACGCCAAGGCCGAGTTCCTCAACATCGGCGGCAGCGTCAAGGACCGCGCCGCGCTGTCGATGATCCTGGCCGCCGAGCGGGACGGCCTGCTGGAGCCGGGCGGGACGATCGTCGAGGCGACCTCCGGCAACACCGGGATCGGGCTGGCCATCGTCGGGCGGCAGCGCGGGTACCGGGTGATCGCCGGGGTGTCGGACAAGTCGGCGGCCGAGAAGGCGGACATCCTGCGGGCCTACGGCGCGGAGGTGGTGCTCGCGACGACCTCCGTGCCGCAGGAGGACCCGCGGCACCTGTTCAACGTCGTCCGGCGGCTCGCCGAGGAGATCCCCGGGGCCTGGCTCGCCAACCAGTACGACAACCAGGCCAATCCCGACGCTCATGTCCGGACCACCGGCCCGGAGGTCTGGGAGCAGACCGGCGGCCGGGTGACCCACTTCGTCGCGGGCGTCGGTACGGGCGGCACCGTCACCGGCACCGGCGGCTACCTCAAGCAGGTGTCCGGCGGGGCGGTGACCGTCATCGGCGCGGACCCGGAGTCCTCCTCGTACGGGGGCGGGGACGGCAGCCCGTGGTTCGTCGAGAGCATCGGCCACTTCCTCCACCCCGAGACGGTCGAGGACCGCTGGCCGCAGGCGTACCGCTCGGAGGTGGTCGACTCCTTCGAGCGGATCCCGGACCGGGAGTCGCTGCTGACGGCCCGCCGGCTCGCCCGCGAGGAGGGCCTGCTGGTCGGCCCGTCCTCCGGTGCGGCGGTGGCGGCGGCGCTGCGAGTGGCGCGCCGGCTGGGGCCGGACGACCTGGTCGTGGTGCTGCTGCCGGACTCGGGCCGCTCCTACCTGTCCAAGGTGCACAGTGACACCTGGATGCGGCGGTGGGGCTTCCTGGAGGAGGAGGAGGCGGACGGCCTGCGGCCGCTGCTGGAGGCGGCCGGCCCGCTGGTGACGGTGGGTGCGGACGCGACCGTCGGCGAGGCGCTGGAGGCGTTGCGGTTCGCGCCGGGTGGGGTCGCCCCGGTCGTGCTGCCGCGGGCGGCGCGCCCGTACGGGGTGGCCGACGCGGAGGTGCTCGGCTCGGTGTCCCGGGAGGTGCTGCGGGCGGCGCTCGCGGACGGCGGGGCCAAGCCCGACGGCCCGGTGCGCCCGCTGCTCGGGCCGGCCCTGCCGACGGCGGGGGTCGGGCAGCCGGTGGCCGAGGCGCGGGAGCTGCTGGCGGCGGGCGGGCGTCCGGCGGTGGTGGTGCTGGTGGACGGGAAGGCGGCCGGGGTGCTGACCGAGGAGGTGCTCGGCTGACCCCCGGCCTCGGGGCTGACTCCCGGCCGCGGGGCTAACCCGGCCGCGGGGCTGACTCCCGGCCGCGGGGCTAACCGGCCGCGGGGCTAACTCCCCGCCATGGGCGCCAGGATGGCGGAGATCACCCGGTCCAGGGTGCGGTCGAAGGCCTGGTCCGGGTCGGCCGGCGGTCCGGCGGTGGCGAAGGCCTGGGCCAGGTTGGGGTAGGCGCCGCTCGTCGCCGCCTGGGTGAGGTAACCGACCATCTCCGCCTGCCACTTGGCGCTCGCGGCCGCCGTCTGCTCGTACTGGGCGAACTGGCAGATGAAGCCGTTGAACATCGCCATCGCCTCCATCCGCGCGCCGCCCGGCAGGCCGGTGGGGGCGGTGACGGCGAGGAAGTGGTCGGTGTAGCGCAGGGCGTTGGGGCCGATGCCCGGGCGGGCGACGACCAGCGCGGGCAGCCAGGGGTGGCGGCGGAAGATGGTGAGCTGCTCGTGCCCGAGGGCCGTCAGGTCGGCCCGGACGTCGCCGCTCGGCTCGGCGGGCAGCCGGTACTCGGCGCAGGCCGCGTCGAGCATCAGGTCGAGCAGGTGCTCCTTCTTCGGCACGTAGTTGTAGAGCGACATGGTGCCCGCGCCGAGCGCGGCCGCGACCCGGCGCATCGAGACGGCGTCCAGGCCCTCGGCGTCGGCGATCGCCATGGCGGCCGCCGCGATGGAGTCGCGGCTGTGGGCCGGGCGGGGCCCGCGGCCGGTGCGCTCGGGGCGCAGCCAGATCAGTTCGGGGGCCTCGGGGGGCACGGGCTTGTCGCCGGTGGCGGGGGGCTTGCTGGACGGCACGGAAAGATCACCTCGCCGTCCATCTTAGATAGGTACAGCGTACGTAGTAGCATCATCCCAAGCTTCTACGTACGCTGTACCTAGAGAAGGGCGGAGCCATGTCCGACGCCACCCGACCCGTCGCCCACGCGGCGGGCCCCGCCATCGAGATGGCGGGCGTGGAGAAACGATTCGGGGCCACCAAGGCCCTGCGCGGCCTCGACCTGACCGTCCCGGCCGGCACCGTCTGCGGCCTCCTCGGTCCCAACGGCGCCGGCAAGACCACCGCCGTCCGGGTTCTGGCCACCCTGGTTGCCCCCGACCGCGGCACCGTCCGGGTCGCCGGGCACGACGCCGTCCGCAACGCCGAGGAGGTCCGGCGGGCGATCGGCCTCGCCGGGCAGCACGCCGCGCTGGACGAGGGCATCACCGGCCGCGACAACCTCCACCTGTTCGGCCGGCTGCACCGCCTCGGTGCCCGCCGGGCCAGGGCGCGCGCCGACGAACTGCTGAACCGCTTCGACCTCGCCGAGGCCGGCGACCGGCTCGTCCGTACCTACTCCGGCGGCATGCGCCGGCGCCTCGACCTGATCGCCAGTCTGGTCACCAGTCCGCCGGTGCTCTTCCTGGACGAGCCCACCACCGGGCTCGACCCGCGCAGCCGCCAGGAGATCTGGGACACCGTCAAGGAGTTGGCCGACGGCGGCACCACCGTGCTGCTCACCACCCAGTACCTGGAGGAGGCCGACCGCCTCGCCGACGACATCGTGGTGGTCGACCACGGCGCCGCGATCGCCACCGGCCCGCCGGCCCGGCTCAAGGCGGCGATCGGCAGCGAGGTCTCCGTCACCCTGGCCGAACCTGGTCAACTCGCCGCCACGGCCGTGGTGTTGTCGGCACTGTCGGGCAATGACGCGCACGTGGACGTCGCCGAGCGGACGGTCACGGTGCTGACCGCGCCGGGCGCGTCCGTCCTGCTGCCGTCGCTGGTACGGGAGTTGGACTCCGCCGGGGTCGTCGCCGAGGACGTCGCGGTGCGCCCGCCCTCGCTCGACGACGTGTTCCTCGCGCTCACCGGTGAGTCCGCCGCCCTGGGGAGGGCCGCCTGATGTCCGCCGTCGCCCACACCGCCGCGCGTCCGTCCGTCGTGGCCCGGCTGGTCTCCGACACCGGGACCTCGATGCTCCGCGTCCTGCTCAACTACCGCCACTCGCCGGGCCTGTTGGCCGCCTCGCTGGGCGTGCCGGTGGTCATGGTGGTGGTCTTCGGGTACGTCTTCGGCAGCGCCATGCAGGTGCCCGGCGGCGGGGACTACCGGGAGTTCCTGATGCCCGGACTGTTCGCCATGGTCGCCACCAACGGCATCATGCCCACCATGGTCGGCGCCGCCCGCGACGTCGGGCGCGGGGTCACCGACCGGCTGCGCTCGATGCCGATCTCCCGCACCGGCCTGCTGCTCGGGCAGACCCTCGCCGACCTGCTGGTCAGCGTCGTCGTACTGGCGCTGCTGGCCCTGGTCGGGCTGGCCGCCGGCTGGCGCGCCCGGCACGGCGCGGCCGACGCGCTGGAAGCCTTCGCGCTGCTGCTGCTCTTCCGCTTCGTGATGACCTGGGCCGGCACACTGCTCGGCCTGGCCGTCGGCAAGGAGGAAGCGGCCGGTCAACTCTCCGTCGTGGTCTTTCCGTTGGCAATGGTCACCAATGCGTACGTGCCCACCGGCGGGATGCCCGGCTGGCTGCGGGTGATCGCCGACTGGAACCCGATCAGCTCCGTGGTCGAGGCGGCTCGCGAGCTCTTCGGCAACCCGGCGGCGCCCGGCACCGCCTGGCCGATGCAGCACGCCGTGCCGGCCACGCTGCTCTGGAGCGCCGTGCTGCTCCTGCTCTGCGGGCCGCTGGCCGTACGGAAGTTCGCCACCCACGGGCGGTGACCCGCCCGGTCCGGCGAATGTGCTGGACACCACGGCCGGTGTGGCTTTAGGTGGGACGCCATGGAGTACACCCACCTCGGCCGCACCGGCCTGACCGTCTCCCGCCTCTGCCTCGGCACCATGAACTTCGGCCCCCACACCGAGGAAGCCGAGGCCCACCGCCTCATGGACACCGCCCACGAGCGCGGCATCAACTTCTTCGACACCGCCAACACCTACGGCCGCGACCCCGAGGGCAACCTCAAGGGCCGCACCGAGGAGATCATCGGCCGCTGGTTCGCCCAGGGCGGCGGCCGCCGCGAGCGCACCGTACTCGCCACCAAGGCCTACGCCGAGATGAGCGACTGGCCCAACGAGGGCCGGCTCTCCGCGCTCGCCATCCGCAAGGCCGTCGAGGCCAGCCTGCGGCGGCTGCGGACCGACCACATCGACCTGTACCAGATGCACCACATCGACCGGGACACGCCCTGGGAGGAGATCTGGCAGGCGATGGAGGTCCTGGTCGCCCAGGGCAAGATCATCTACGTCGGCTCCAGCAACTTCGCCGGCTGGCACCTCGCCCAGGCCCAGGAAGCCGCCCGCTCCCGGCACTTCCTCGGCCTGGTCAGCGAGCAGTCCCTCTACAACCTGCTCGACCGCACCGTCGAGCTGGAGGTCATCCCCGCCCTCCAGCACTACGGCCTCGGCCTGCTGCCCTGGTCCCCGCTGCGCAGCGGCCTGCTCGGCGGCGTCCTGCGCAAGGAGCGCGAGGGCACCCGCGGCCGCAGCGCCCTGGGCTACGCGAGCGAACTCACCGAGAAGCACCGCGAGCGCCTCCAGGCCTACGAGGACTTCGCCGACGAACTCGGCACCCACCCCGCCGACCTCGCCCTCGCCTGGCTGCTCTCCCGCCCGGCCGTCACCGCCCCCATCATCGGCCCCCGCACCCCCGCCCACCTCGACGCCGCCCTCGCGGCGCTCGACCTCGAGCTCGACCAGAAGACCCTGGACCGCCTCGACGAACTCTTCCCCGGCCACCAGCCGGCCCCGGAGGACTACGCCTGGTAGGACCGGCCGTCGGCCCGAAGGGTGGTGTTTCGGCAAGCCGTTCGCTCGCCCCGGCCGTGTGGCCGGGGCGAGCGTCGGCCGTTGCGGGGTCCGCGGCCGTGCGTCGCAGGGCTCGCCCGGCGCAGCGGGATCCCGTCCGGATCGCTGTGGCGGCAAGGCAGGGTTGACAGCCCCCTCCGGCTGACGCGGGAGGATTCCGGCCCTCGCGGGTCGGGCTTTCCGCTTCGCGGCCGATTGCCGACCTGGGGTTACCGGCGGAGGGACGGTGTGCCGCCCATCGGTCTTGCATCAGCTCCACAGACCGGACTTCCCGCCAGCCCGACCGTAGGCCCGGCCGGAACTCGGTTATCGTTCCGGGCCGGCGTAACTCAACCATCACGACGAGTGACACCCGGAGCGGGGACGGCATGACGGAGCGGACTGGGGAGCGGGGGGCGTACCACCACGGGGCGTTGCCGGAGGCGCTGGTGGCGGCGGCATTCGAGGTGGTGGACGAGCAGGGGCAGGAGAAGGTGAGCGTGCGGGAGGTGGCGCGCCGGGCGGGGGTGTCGGCGGGGGCGCCGTTCCGGCACTTCGCCGACCGGCAGGCGCTGTTGACGGCGGTGGCGGACCGGGTGCTGGCGGACTTCGTCCGCTGGCAGCAGGCGGAGGTGGCGGCCGCCGAGGCGGTCGGCGGGTCGGCGATGCGGGCGCTGGGGCTGGGGTTCGTCCGGTATGCGCTGCGCCATCCGCGGCGGTTCGAGCTGGTGCGCTCGCGGGTGTTCACGCCCACCCGGGACCCGCGGCTGCGGGAGCGACTGGACGGGATCGACCGGGCGTTCACCGAACTGGTCGTGGCGGACCAGGCGGCCGGCCGGGTCGGCCCCGGGGATCCGGAGCTGGTGCTGCTGTCCGGGCAGGCACTGGTCTACGGGCTGGCGCAGATGATCGTGGACGGCTATCTGCCGGCCGAGCGGGCGGAGGAGCTGGCCGTCCGGGTGCTCGACACCTTCCGCCAGGGGATCGCCGGATCCATCAATCCGCCTGCGCAGTAACGGACTTGTAGCTGTAGCGAGCCTTGACCGGCGTGGTGCGCGCTGATGTAATCACCGATTGCATGAGAGTGAGTTCCGGGAGGCGCAGATGCCGCTGTTCGCCAAGCCGCGACCGGGCTACACCACCGCCGCCGCCACCGGCGACACCGTGGTGCTGCTGATCGGCATGCGGATCAACCGCTTCTGGGCCGTGCACCACTGGGGCCCGGTGATGTACGCGATGTTCCGGATGCTGTGGGAGCTGCGCCGCAGCCCCGAACGCGGCCTGCGCGGACGCATCCTGCTCACCGCCTCGCCGCGCACCTACTACGTCGTGCAGTACTGGGAGTCGAAGGAGGCGCTGTACCGCTACTCCACCGCGCCGGACGGCTTCCACCACACCGTATGGGGCATCGCCAACCGGAAGGTGCGGGCGGGCAAGACCCGCGGGCACGTCGGGCTCTGGCACGAGACGTACATCGTCCCCGAGGGGGGCTACGAGTCGATCTACTTCGACATGCCGGCGTTCGGCCTGGCCGGTGCCACCGGACAGCTGCCGGTGGAGGAACGCGGCCGGCACGCCGCCCAGCGGCTGGCCTTCCGCTCGGGGGAGGGCTCGGGAGAGGGCTCGGGGGACGGTTCGGGGGGCAGTGCGGACGCTCGGGCGGACGCTCCAGGAGTGTCGTGAGTCGTCCCGGCCGCCCCGGTGTGGGAGCGTCGGGGCATGGTCGATCAGGGCGGCGCCGCGCGGCCGGCGCGGGTGGTGCACGAGGTGCCGTACCGGGCGCAGTGGGAGTCCGCGGAGCTGGTGCGGGACATCGTGGACGGGCAACTGGACGCAGCGCGGGACCCGCGCTGGGGGCAGTCCGGGGCGGCCACCCCGGAGGAGTACGCGTGGTGGTCCTGGCGCCTGTGCGGGGTGGCCTGCCTGCGGATGGCGCTGGAGCACTGGTGGGGCGTGACCCCGACGGCGATGGCACTGGCGGGCGAGTGCGTGGCGGCCGGCGCGTACGTCCGGGACGGTGAGAGCCTGCGCGGGCTGGTCCACGCGCCGTTCGCGGAGTACGTCAGGCGGCGCTGGGGGCTGGCCGCCCGGGCCGCGGAGTTGACGCCCGCGGAGGTGGCGGCCGAGGTGACGGACGGGCGGCTGGTGATGGTGTCGGTGCACCCGTCGATCCGGGAGCCGCACGGGCCGGAGCCGGTCCGGCGCGGCGGCCACCTGGTGCTGGCGGTGGGCGCCACGGAGACGGCGCTGCTGATCCACAACCCCTCCGGTTTCCCGGGGGAGTCGCAGGCCTTCGCGCGCGTCCCGTGGCGCTCGTTCGGGCCGTTCTACGCCGGGCGGGGGGTCGTGCTCGGTCCGCCCGGCGCTGAACGGTAGCTCGGTCGGGGGGAAGGGGCGGGAGGGCAGGAAGGGACGGGAGGGGCGGGAAGGGCAGGAAGGGCAGGAAGGGCGGGAGCGTCAGGCGTTGTCCGGCAGCCCCACCGGGTAGAACGGCATGGCGCTGCGACACAGCGCCGAGATCGGCTTCAACGCGGCGGCCAGCCCGTCGAGTTCGGTCCGCGGGTAGTCCTCCCAGACCCGGGCCGCGGCCAGGTCGGTGGCCGCCTCCAGGGCCTGGTGGCGGATCCGGCCGAGCTCGGTCACCGTGCCGGCCACGGTCAGCCAGCCGCGCTCGACCAGGCGGGCAGCGGCCGCGTCCCACTCCTCGTCCGTCCAGCCGCGTACCGGTTGGAGCTGCTCGCGCCGCATGTCCATCGCGCAGCGGATCACCAGGGCCTCACAGCCGTCCAGCCCGGCGGCCACCAGCGCGGCGACGTGGCCGTCCCCGCGGTGCTCGCGCATCACGGTCGCGGCCCGCCAGAGCCGCTCGTACAGCCCGGTCGGCGCCGGCAGCGCCGCGTTGGCGGCGGCCAACACCCGGCCGGCGCAGTCCAGCCGGGCCGTGGCCTGCTCCAGCGTCTCGACCGCCTGCTCGACCTGCTCCCGGTCCACGTGCTCCAGCAGCCGGGCCAGCGCGGCGCCCGCGCCCTTGCTGCGGGCGGCCAGCGCCTCCTCCGGGCTCGCCAGCGACCACAGCGCGGGCAGGGCGCGCTCGACCATCGCCGGGGCGAAGCTGAAGAACGCGGCGATCACCGGCGGCGCGTCGACCGCGCCCAGCGGGGCCGAGCGGCCGCCGAAGTAGCCGCGCCAGAAGCCGCGCAGCCCGGCCTCCTCGAAGGCGTCGCGGCACTCGGGCTGGAAGTAGGTGACGGCGTGCACCGGCTCGAAGAGCCACCAGAGCGCGCGGGCGGGATGGACGAGATCGGCCATCGGGAGACCTTCCTCGGACGGGGCTCCGGGCGGGCGCGGGGAGCTCGACTGGTCGGCACGGCCCAGGGCGGTCGCGCGGGCGGCGGGGTACCGGGGCCGTCCGGGCGGGCGCTCGGGCCGCTCAAGTGCTGATGACCACGCGGGAGGCCCCGGTAATCCCCGCTCGGGGCGTGACGGCAGTCACATGGCCGTCGTTCGTGTCACAGGTCCACCGGCGGCATCGCCAGCGGATTGACCGGCATCCGATCGCGGCAGATCGCCGCGATCGGCCTCAACAGGGCGGTCAGGCGGTCGAGTTCGCCGTCCGGCAGGTCCTCCCACACCCGGCCGGCGGCCAGGTCGGTGGCGTCCTCGAGGGACCGGTGCCGGTTCCGGCCGAGTTCGGTCACCGCCCCCTCCGCCGTCAACCAGCCCCGTTCGACCAGCCGCGCCGTCGCGGCCACCCACTCCTGGTCCGTCCACCCGCGCATCGGCTGGAGCACCTCGCGGCTGGCGTCCAGTGCGCAGTGGAGCACCGGCGCCTCGCAGCCGTCCAGCCCGGCCGCGACCAGCGCGGCCACGTGGCCGTCGCCGCGGTGCTCGCGCAGCGTGTTCGCGGCCTGCCACAGCCGTCCGTGCACGTCGTCGGGCCGGGGCAGCGCGGCGTTGGCGGCGGCCAGCACCCGGCCCGCGCAGTCCAGTCGGGCCACCGCCCCTTCCAGTGCGGCGGCCGCCGCCTCGATCCGCTCGGGCTCCACGGGCGCCAGCAGCCGGGCCAGCGCGGCCGCCGAACCCCCGGCCCGGGCGGCCAGCACCCGCTCGGGGTCGGCCTGCGTCCACACCTGCGGCAGGGCGCGCTCGACCATCGCCGGGGCGAAGCTGAAGAACGCGGCGATCACCGGCGGCGCGTTCACCGCGCCCAGCGGGGCCGAGCGGGCGGCGAAGTAGCCGTGCCAGCCGCCGTCCAGGCCGAGCGCCTCGAAGGCCGCCCGGCTCTCGGGCTGGAGGAAGGTGACGGCGTACACCGGCTCGAAGAGCCGCCACAGCGCGCGGGCGGGATGGACGGGGTGGACAGGGTCGGACATGCGGGACACACCTTCCTTGGAGGGGCCGGGAGCCGTGGTTGCCGAAACAGCTGATCGCCACGGCGGCGGTCCCGGCAACCCTCGGTGAGATGTGATCACGGTCACGCGGAGGTCGACGGGTGCGACCGCCGGTGGTGCGGCGCGAGATGATGGGACGAGGTGCCCGCCCCCGGGTGCCCAGCCCTCGCAAGCCCTCGTACGAAGGTAGTCGGTCATGGCCCAGATCAACCCCAGCATCCTGTCCGCGGACTTCGCCCGGCTCGCCGACGAAGCCGAGGCCGTCCGGGGTTCCGACTGGCTGCACGTGGACGTCATGGACAACCACTTCGTGCCGAACCTGACCCTGGGCATCCCGGTGGTCGAGTCGCTCGCCCGGGCCACCGACATCCCGCTCGACTGCCACCTGATGATCGAGGACCCGGACCGCTGGGCCCCGCAGTACGTCGAGGCCGGCGCCGGCTCGATCACCTTCCACGTCGAGGCCGCCGCCGCGCCCGTCCGGCTGGCCCGCGAGATCCGCGCCAAGGGCGCCCGTGCCTCGATGGCGCTCAAGCCGGGCACCCCGATCGAGCCGTACGAGGACCTGCTGCCCGAGCTCGACATGCTGCTGATCATGACCGTCGAGCCCGGCTTCGGCGGCCAGGCCTTCCTGGACATCATGCTGCCGAAGATCCGCCGCACCCGGGAGCTGATCGCCAAGCACGACCTGGAGGTCTGGCTGCAGGTCGACGGCGGCGTGTCCGCGGCCACCATCGAGCGCTGCGCCGAGGCCGGCGCGGACGTGTTCGTGGCCGGTTCGGCGGTGTACGGCGCGGAGGACCCGGCGGAGGCCGTCCGCAACCTGCGCGAGCTCGCCGCCAAGGCGTCGGCGGACGCCTGGTGGGCCTGCGAGCACTGAGGCCCCTGGAGCTCCTCGGGCTCCTGGGGCCTCCTGGTGGCCCCTGGGGCCTCGCTCGTCGCACTGCGGCCGGATGGCCGGGCACGGGTGGAGGAACGTCGCACCGTGACGGATGATCGGTGACGACGCCCTCCGAGGCCCCGCCCGGCCGCCCCCGGCCCGGCCCTCTCCGTACGGTGGTGGAACCGCGATGAGCAACCTCGACCTCAAGCCCGCCCCGACCAGCTGCGGCCGCGAGGCCAGCATCGGCCCGGTGAAGGATCTGCTGACGGCTCGTCAAGTCCCGCTCGGCGAAAGCACCGTGGTGCGCCGACTGCTCCCCAACCTGGGCCGCCGGATGGTCGGGGCCTGGTGTTTCGTGGACCACTACGGCCCGGACGACATCGCCGACGAGCCCGGCATGCAGGTCCCGCCGCACCCCCACATGGGCCTGCAGACGGTCAGCTGGCTCCACCAGGGCGAGGTGCTGCACCGCGACAGCCTCGGCAGTCTGCAGACCATCCGGCCGTACGAGCTGGGCCTGATGACCTCCGGCCGGGCGATCTCCCACTCCGAGGAGTCCCCCCGCCCGCACGCCCGCTACCTGCACGGCGCCCAGCTCTGGGTCGCCCTCCCGGACGCCCACCGGCACACCGCCCCCGCCTTCGAGCACCACCCCGACCTGCCCGTGGTCACCGCCCGGGGCCTGCGCGCCACCGTCATCCTCGGCACCCTGGACACCGCCACCTCGCCCGGCACCACCCACACCCCGCTGGTCGGCGCCGACCTCGCCCTCACCGAGGGCACCGACCTCGGCCTCCCGCTGGTCCCCGAGTTCGAGTACGCCGTCCTCGCCATGACCGGCCGGATCGACGTGGACGGCGTCCCGGTCGAACCCGGCTCGATGCTCTACCTCGGCTGCGGCCGCCAGGAACTCCCCCTCCTCGCCCGCTCCGACGCCGCCGTCCTGCTCCTCGGCGGCGAACCCTTCGAGGAGAAGATCGTCATGTGGTGGAACTTCATCGGGCGCTCCACCGAGGACATTGCCCGGGCCCGCGCCGACTGGATGACCGGCACCCGCTTCGGCCAGGTCCACGGCTACGCCGGTGCCCGGCTGCCCGCCCCGGAGCTGCCGGCCACGCCCCTGAAGGCTCGCGGGCGTGAGCGCTGACCTGTGGGGACGTCGCTTGCGGGATTGTCTCCGGTGCTTGCTGGAAGGGGGACT
Source organism: Kitasatospora sp. NPDC001683 (assembly GCF_053596495.1). Classification (NCBI taxonomy): domain Bacteria; kingdom Bacillati; phylum Actinomycetota; class Actinomycetes; order Kitasatosporales; family Streptomycetaceae; genus Kitasatospora; species Kitasatospora sp. NPDC001683. The sequence continues at coordinate 55,483 of NZ_JBSFGK010000029.1, read as the reverse complement.
CCGGGCGCGCCTCAGGCCCTGGCGTGCGGGGCGCTTCAGCGTCGTGCGGGCCGCTCTGGAGGTTCGAAATGAGGGCTCGCCGATACTCAGGACTTCGTGGCAATCAGTTCGCCAGTGAGGCAGTACTCATCAGCCAACGCCCCGCCGAGGCCAACCATCCTGCGGTTCCCGGGCATTGGGAGGGCGAATTCATGTTCGGCCTGAACAGCTCCGCGATCGGCACTCTGCTGGAGCGCACCACCCGGTACACGATGCTGCTGTGCCTGCCGCCCATGGACGGCCACGGCGGGCCACGCGCCGAGAACGTGCCGGCTCTCGCCGGGCGCGGCGCCGAGGCCGTCCGCGACGCCATCACCGCCACGATCACGGACCTCCCCGAGGACCTGCGCAGATCGCTGTCCTGGGACCAGGTGCGGAGGTGGCCCAGCACGCCCAACTGCGCATCGACACCGGGCTGCGGACCTACTTCGCCGCCCCGCACAGCCCCTGGCAGTGCGGTAGCAACGAGAACACAAACGTGTGACGGCCCGGCAGGTAGGGTCGGTGGCTGCCGAGGGTGAGCAAGACGAGGGCGATGAGGGCAGGGCTGTCCTTGAAGCCGAAAGCCATGCGGGTGATCAGGTGGATTCTGGTGTTCAAGCTCTCGACGATCCCGTTGCTCATGCGGTGGTCCGCAGCGGCGGTGATGGCGCCCCGGTGCCTGACGATGGTGCGCTGCAGCTTGATGAAGGGCTCCACCCCGCAGGGCCTTGGCAGCGTCGGCGGAAGTGGCAACAGGTCCGAGCCCCGCAGTACGCGGTCGCCCCCCGGTAGTAAAGCAGCGCGGCTGCGGACTGCGGCTCGGGGGCGGGCTGTAGCGCTCACCCGAGGGCCCGGCGAACGTTGTGTTGCGCCCATCTGCCGGCGCCGTGCTGGCCCGGCCCGCCGCGTACAGCTCGGTTGGAGTGCGGAGCAGAGGCGTTCCGCCCACCAACGATGTCGCAGAAGGTGCAGACGGTGATCTGTGCCCCTGATAGCCTCACTGCCACTGACGTGGACGGCAGCGTGTTCGGAGCGGGGCGCGGCACCATGGGCCGGCAGGGGACGGGGGCAAGGGTGTTCGAGTCGCTGCGGGAAAGCGACCCCCGAACGATCGGAGGCTTCCGACTCACCCAGCGGCTCGGCCAGGGCGGTATGGGCGCTGTCTACCTCGGGTACCGCACCACACGCCCCGTAGCCGTCAAGGTGATCAAGCCGGCGCTTGCCGACGACCCGTACTTCCGCCAGCGGTTCCGGCAGGAGGTGGAGGCGATCCGGCGCGTCGGTGGCTTCCACACCGCCGCGCTGGTGGACGCCGACACCGAGTCCGAGCGGCCGTGGATCGCCACTGAGTACATCCACGCACCCTCGCTGGAGGATCTGGTCCAGCAGCACGGTCCTGTGACCGAGCTGGGGACCTGGTGGCTGGCGGCAGGGCTGGCTGATGCGCTGATGAGGGTTCACTCGGTGCGGCTGCTGCACCGCGATCTCAAACCCAGCAACGTCCTCGTGGCCGCTGACGGTGCGCGGGTGATCGACTTCGGGATTTCGCACGTCGGGGGCGCGACCGGGCTGACGACTGGTCATGCGACACTCGGAACCCTCGCCTACATGGCACCCGAGCAGGCGAGAGACGCTCGCCGGGCCAGCGAGGCTGCTGACGTCTACAGCCTGGGCGCGACGCTCGTGTACGCGGCCACCGGCCACCAGCCGTTCCATGCCGACATCGCGCCACAACGGGTCCTGGACGTGGAGCCGGATCTGGACGGGCTGCCGGACGGCCTACGCCCGCTGGTCGTGCGCGCGCTGACCTACGCCCCTGCGGACCGCCCGACAGCGCGGAGCGTGCTGGAGGATGCCATGGACCAGCTGGCCGGCAGCGGTGTGCCGGTCAGCGGCCAGCCCTATCCTCCGCTGCCGGACGCCTTCATCGGTGACGTCCTGCAGATCGCCGCCGCGCCGCCCGTGCCCTTCGCAGCGCCCGCTGTGCAGGCCGCCACGCCGCTCGCGGAAGCGCCGCAACCGCCGCCCGCAGCTGTGCCGTTGCCGCCGGCCCGTCCTGAATCGGGCCAGCAGCCACAGGACGGCCCGGCCCCGTGGAGTGACCACTGGCGTGAGCGAATTCGCGAACGCCGCACCGACTTCGGCGGCTGAGGGCCTACCGGCTCGGCTCCGGCCTCAACACGCCTGGTCGACATCGACCGCACCGCCACCGCACCACCCGCCGCACGATGATGACGTTCACAGTGACCCAGGGAGAGACTCCGGTGACCACCGCCGCTGACCCTGTACGGGCAAAGTTCGCCGCCGGCATGCAGGTCCGTGCACGCGACGAGGACTGGCTTGTCGTAGAGGTCAACGACACCGCCAAGGACGGTACTCGGTTGGACGTGCGCGGCACCTCTCCCCTGGTCCGTGATCAGCGCGCGGTGTTCTTCGTGCACGAGGAACTGGACCACGTCACACCGCTGCGTCCCGAGGACACCGAACTGGTTCCCGACAAGTCGGCTGAGTGTCGCCAGTCGCGCCTGTTCATCGACGCATTAATTCGCAAGACGCCACTGCCGTTGTCCGAGCAGCGCCTGGCCACCGTGGGTAGCCACCTCGTTGACGACCTGGCCTACCAGCGAGAGCCGGCCCGAGCGGCGCTACGCGGCCTGCGCCCGCGGCTGCTGATCGCGGACGCGGTCGGTCTGGGCAAGACGCTCGAGATCGGTCTGCTGCTCTCCGAGCTGATCCGGCGCGGCCGGGGCGAGCGCATTCTCGTGGTGACTCCGAAGCACATCCTGGAACAGTTCCAGCACGAGCTGTGGACGCGCTTCGCGATCCCGTTGGTACGGCTGGACTCCACCGGCATCGAGCGCATTCGGCAGCGGATCCCGGCCGGCCGCAACCCGTTCTCGTACTACAAGCGCGCCATCATCTCCATCGACACGCTGCGTTCGGACCGCTGGCGCAGTCACCTGATGCAGGTGACCTGGGACGCCGTCGTCATCGATGAGTCGCACAAGCTGATCAACACCGGCACGAAGAACAACCGGCTTGCTCAGCTGCTCGCACCCAAGACGGATGCGCTGGTCCTCGCCAGTGCAACGCCCCACAACGGCCAGCGCGAGTCCTTCGGCGAGCTGCTGAGCCTGCTCGATCCCACGGCCATCCCCGACACGAGCGACTACGACGAGAAGCAACTGGAGCACCTGTACGTGCGCCGCCACAAGATGTCCTCGGACGTCTCGGCGGAGATCGGCCACATGTGGGCCTCCCGTCGGCCGTCCGAGGCGCTGGACTGTGTCGCGAGCGACGCAGAGCAGCGCGTCTTCGAAGAGCTGTACGACGTGTGGGTCAAGCCGACTGGTGGTCGCCCGGCCCCGGTGAGTGGCAAGGGCGCCAGGCTGTTTCCCTACACGTTGCTGAAGGCGTTCCTGTCCTCACACACGGCGCTCGCCGAAACGGTGCGCAACCGGGTCGCGGCCATCGACCGCGATCCGGAACGCGACAAGCGGGTGGCCGAGCGTGCGGCGCTGGTAGAACTCGGGGAACTGGCCGGGGACGTCTCTGTGCAGAGCGCGGCGAAGGTGCGGCGCCTGGTCGCGGAGCTGAAGCAACTCGGCGTCGGCCCCGGCTCGCCAGTGCGCGTGGTGATCTTCTCCGAGCGTCGCGCCACCTTGCAGATGCTGCAGCAGGCCCTGCCGGCCGAGCTGGGCTTCATCCCGGTGGGTGGGGCGGACGAGGCGAAGAACAGCGGCCCGGTACGCCAGCTCCACGGCGGCCTTGCGGACGACGAACAGCAGCGCATCGTCAAGGACTTCGGGCTGGGCGACAGCGACCTGCGGGTGCTGCTGACCGGCGACATCGCGGCCGAGGGCGTGAACCTGCACCGTCACTGCAACCAGCTGATCCACTTCGACCTGCCCTGGTCGCTCATCACGATCGAGCAGCGCAACGGTCGCATCGACCGGTACGGACAGCAGCACTCTCCAGAGATCCGAGCCCTGCTGATGGTCCGGCAGGACGAGGATCCGCTGCTACCTTCGGCGGATCGGCTCGTTTCCAAGCGCCTGCTGGAGCGCGAGTACGAGGTGCACCGCACACTCGGCGACGCCGGGTCGATCCTCGGACTGCGCGACGAGGAGGCGGAACGGGTACGGATCACGAACGGACTCGCGGACGGCGAGGACTTCGACACCATCCTGCCCACTGAGCCGCTGGACCCCTTCGACCTCTTCATGGCCGACCACACCGTGGACGGCTCCGGCGAGCACTATCGCGTTCCCCAGTTGTTCTCCTCCACCCGGGCATTCGTCGAGGAAGCCCTGGAGGAGGTCTACCAGAACCCCGAGCAGCGCATCGGCAAGACGTGGAGCACGGACTTTCCCGAGATGCTGATGTTCAGGCCGGACGCCGAACTTCAGCGTCGCCTGCTGGTGCTGCCGCAGTCCTATCTGGATGAGCGTGGCGTGCTCGAGCAGTTGCGTGTCACCTTCGACCGTGGCTTCGCCCAGCAGCGCCTGGACCGTGCCCGTGAACGCAGCGGAGGCCGCAGCAAGGGTGCAATCACCAAGCAGGAGCGCCGCGAGACCTCGGGCTGGCCCGACGTCTCCTTCCTGACGGACCAGCACCCGGTGGTCGAGTGGTTGACGGACAAGGTCCTGGTCAGGCTGGCCCGCAACACCGCCCCTGTGATCACCGCCAACGTGTCCGGCCCGGTGTTCCTGATGCAGGGCATGTACGCCAACGCCAAGGGCCATCCGACCGTGCTGGCCTGGCCCTGCGTCACTGGCCTGGAGCGCGGGGCGCCGGTCTTCGACGACGATCTGGTGGGAGTCCTGGAACGGGCCGGGATTCGACCCGGCATGGTGAACCGCCCGTTCACGGGTGACGAGCAAGTGTTGAAGCAGCTGGTACCAGCAGCCGTGGCGGCAACCAGAGAGCACCTGGCGCAGTTGCGGCACGAACAGGAAGGGCCACTGCTCGACCAACTGACCGAGTACGGGGAGCGGCTCGTCTCCTGGCGGCGGGCAAGTCAGGCGGCCTACGAGCAGCTGACGCTCGGCGGCGTGCGCCGGGAGCACAAGGAACAGCAGGTGCAGAACACGGCCATAGAGGTCGAGCAGCTGATCGAGCAGCTCGCGCCCCAGGGCGATGCGATGGTCCGAGTGATCGGGGTGCTCGTTCCCGCCGGACCGGACGGTCACGTCGGGCCGGAACAGCGGAAGAACCACGAGCGGAAGGGCGCGTGACCATCGTGGCGTTCGAGGCGATCGTCAACCGCGGCGAGTACATCTCCGCGCACTTCCTGGCCGAGCTGCTGCCGAACGAGCTGAAGGGCCTGCGCAAGACGTGGGCGGCGGCTGAGCGCACCGGTCGGCCCTCCTCGCGTTCGGGCGTGCGCAGCCTGGGCCGCGAGTACTTCCGTGCCAAGGTACGGATCACCGAGGGCGAGGGCGACCCGGACACCGAGCTCCGCGGGCTCAACGACGCGCTGCTGGCTGCGCTCGCGTACGTCGAGAGCGACGGCAAGGGCGACCGTGTGGTGGACCGCAGTGCAGCCGCCCACACGGGCGCCGGCGGCCACTCCAGGCTCAGGCGGGCGGAGCTGGAGGTGCTGCGCGGCGACAAGGTGCGCCGCGTGCCGGTGTCCCTGGCGGTCAAGGGGCCGAGCGGCATCGAGCTCATCGCCCTGGACGTCAGCTGGAGCACCGACGCGGAGCTGGTCGTCGCAGATCCGGCGGACGGCGGCGCCGAGCTGCTGGCCCCGATCGCGCTGGACGGGCAGCAGGAGATCACCGGGGCTGCCGAGGCGGTGTCGTACCTGTTCGGCTGCGACGACCTGTCCGCGCCGCGTTACGTCCTGCTGCTCGCAGGCGGTGCCGCGGTGCTGGCCGACCGTACCGCCTGGCACGAGGGCCGGTTCCTGGCGGTCAGCGTCGACGCCGCGTTGGACCGCAATCTCGCCGACGACGGTGGTGAACTGGAGGCCGTGTCAGCCCTGTTCGGGGCGGAGTCCCTGCTCACGGAGGGCGGCGTCGCCGGGTTCCTGGACAACCTGGTCGAGGAGGGCCGCAAGCACGCCGTGGGCGTCTCGAAGGAGCTGCGGGAGGGTCTGCGGCAGTCGGTCGAGCTGATCGCGCAGGAGGTCCTCGACCGGATCACCGAGGCCGGCGGTGACCCGGCCGAGCTCGGCGGTAGCGCCGATCTGGCCTCCCGGCTCACCCGCGAGTCGCTTCGCTACCTGTACCGCATCCTCTTCCTGCTCTACGCCGAAGCCCGGCCGGAGCTGGGCATCCTGCCCAGCAAGGATGACGCCTACCAGGACGGTTACGGTCTGGCCCGGCTCGGCGAGCTGGTCTCCTACGACCTGCCCGAGGAGTCGCAGGACGGCACGCACTTCCACGAATCGCTGGACCTGCTGTTCCGCCTCGTCGACCAGGGCCACCGGGCCTTCGAGGGCCCGGCGGATGCCGACCGCGCGGGCACCGCGGAGCCGGAGGACGGCGAAACGGTGGCTCTCGACGCTGACGGCATCCGCTTCGAGGCGCTGCGCAGCGACCTCTTCGGTGCCGATGCCACCCCGCTGATCGGTGAGGTACGCATCGAGGGCAGGCGCGTCGAGACGAAGCTGCGCAACAAGGTGTTGTGGCAGGTGCTCAACCTGCTGATGCTGAGTCGGTCCAAGAACGGCAAGGGCGGGCGCGGCTTCATCTCGTACGCGCAGCTGGGCATCAACCAGCTCGGAGCTGTCTACGAGGGCCTGATGTCCTACACAGGCTTCTTCGCCGCCGAGGACGTGTTCGAGGTGGCGAAGCCCGACACGGACGGTCTGGCCGGCACCTGGGTCGTCCCGTACCGGAACGCGGACGACTACGACGACGAGGTGTTCGTCAAGCGCCGGGACGAGCTGACCGGTTCGATGAAGCGCGTCCTGCACCGGAAGGGTTCGTTCGTTTATCGCCTCTCCGGTCGCGAGCGACAGCGGTCCGCGTCGTACTACACACCTGAAGTGCTGACTCGCAGCACGGTCAAGCACGCGCTGGCGGAACTGCTCGACCAGGACGCCACGACGACGCGTGCCCGTGACATCCTCGACCTCTCGGTGTGCGAGCCCGCGCTGGGTTCGGGGGCCTTCCTCAACGAGGCCATCAACCAGCTCGCGGCCGAGTACCTGCGCCGACGCGCGGCGGAGTTGACCGCCGAGACCGGCGTTGACCGCCAGCTGCCGCCCGACCGGTACGAGGCGGAGTTGCAGAAGGTCAAGGCGTACCTGGCGCTGCACAACTGCTACGGCGTGGACCTCAACCAGACCGCCGTGGAGCTGGCCGAGGTCTCACTGTGGCTCAACGCCATGCACAGGGGGCTGAAGGCCCCGTGGTTCGGCCTGCACCTGCGCCGAGGAAACTCACTGATCGGCGCACGGCGCGCGGTCTACGCGGCGGAGGCACTGAAGAAGAAGGCGTGGCTGACGACCGTTCCGACGGACCGGCCGCTCCTCGACGGCGCGGAGGAGGGTGCCTTCCGAGCCGGCGAGGAGGTGCACCACTTCCTGCTGCCGGCGAAGGGGTGGGGTGCGGTCGCCGATGCCAAGCAGGCCAAGGAGCTGGCGCGGGCCGAGCGCGACCGGCTGGCCGAGTGGCGCAAGAAGGTCACGGCGACGCCGTCCACCGCGCAGGTCAAGCGCCTGCTGGCACTGGCCACGCGCGTCGAACGGCTGTGGGAGCTGACACAGCGCCGCCTCGTCGTCAGCGAACGCGAGGTGCGGCGCGACATCGCGGTGTGGGAGGTCGAGGTCGAGCGGCCGCTGCCGAGCTCGTCCGGGACGGTGCCGCGCGAGAAGGTCGAGGCCGCGCTCCACGAGCCCGGCGCCCCGCGTGGGCGGCTGAAGCTGGTCATGGACGCCTGGTGTGCCCTGTGGTTCTGGCCTGTCGGTCAGCCGGACATGCCCGAGCCGCCGTCCCTGGAAGACTGGCTGGCCTTCTGCGAGGCGGTCCTCGGCGTCCCGCCGGCGAAGGCCAAGGCGAAGTCGACGAAGGGCGGCAGCGCGGCCGGCCTCGACGACGCGTTCGGCCTGTTCGGCGACACCGGTGACTTCGACAAGCTGGAGATCGACGACTCGTTCGACAGGACGATGAGCCAGTGTGCTGACATGCCGTCGGTGATGCTGCGCTTCCCGTGGCTGAGTGAGGTGGAGGTCATCCGCCAGCGGGAGGGGTTCTTCCACTGGGAGTTGGAGTTCGCCCACGTTTTCGCGAGCGGTGGGTTTGATCTTCAGGTCGGGAACCCGCCGTGGCTGAAGTTCGAATGGGACGACGACCTGGCTGTTGCCGAGCATGACGCGTGGTTCGGCCTTGTTGAGAAGGCCCCCGTCGCGCTCAAGTCGGACCGGAGGGCGGCAGCCCTGGCCGATTCGTCCGCTGTGGCGTCGTATCTTCTTGATGTGGCGTCCTGGGCTGGAATCAGCGGACATCTCGGGTCTCCGATTGATCACCCACTGTTGTTTGGCATGCAGACCAATTTGTATGTAAATTTCATGGAAAGGGCATGGCGAAATCTCAATCGATATGGTTCTGCAGCTCTTATCCATGAGGAGAACCACTTCGCTGTGCCGGCAGGCGGATCGTTCCGCGCGGCGACGTATCCGAGGCTTCGGCGTCACTTCCAGTTCGGCAACAACCTCTTGCTGTTTGAGGAAGTCGACAATAATAAGAACTTTGGTATCAGCGTCTACGGGTCGCCCCGAGAGATCGAGTTCGTGCAGATTGCGCGCGTCGTTCACCCATCGGTGGTAGATCACTCATTCGAGCATGCCGGAGGCGGTGAACTGCCAGGCATTCAGTTCCCGGAGGGCGGCTGGGACAGGCGACCTCACCGCGAACGGATCGTTCGCGTTTCCGGCAGTACGTTGGGCGACTGGGCTGCGTTGATCGACCCGCCAGGCACGCCTGCGACGCAGGCGCGTGCACTGCGGCCGGTGTCCACTGCGGATAACCAGGCGCTCCTTGCCCTGTCCAAGTTCCCGGAGCGCATGGGCAGTGGTTTCTGGTGGTCCAGGGAGCTGGACGAAGCGGGTGCCAAGGCGGACGGGATCATTGAGTGGCGGACCCATGCCCCAGGTTCATGGTCGGAAGTAGTTCTGCAAGGGCCTCATTTCTCCATTGCGACACCCTTTGCCAAGCAAGCCAATCCCGGATGTAAGTCAAATAAAGACTACTCGGCCTGGAATCTCCTGGAACTTCCGGAATTTGCACTCCCTCGAGTTAACTATGCTCGCGCCTGCTCGGTTAAGGATTTCGAGTTGGCTCGACGAGCCTGGGATGATATCCCTTCGGGTAGGTTCTTTCGGGTTGCTTGGCGAAGGATGATCACATCCAATACTGAGCGATCCCTGCAGGCTGCGATCCTTCCCCCCGGGCCGACGCACGTCCACACAGTGCATAGTCTTGCATTCTCGGAAGTTCGGAACACCGGTGTGACAGCTGGACTCTGGGCTTCGCTAGTGATTGACTACTTGGTCAAGGTCTCCGGCTCAGCTGAGGCCAACATTGCACTTCTGCGTGGCCTCCCGGCGCCGCTAAGCCATCCCCTTACCTCTCCTCTCCTTTTGCGAACCTTGCGCCTCAACTGCCTCACCCGTGACTACGCGCCGCTGTGGGAAGAACTATTCGAGGACGCGTGGCTCAAGGACCGGTGGACGGATCCGGTCTCGACCCGTCCGCGCATCCAGGACGTGGAGCCGGCCTGGTCGATGGCGACGCCGCTGCGCACGGAGTACGACCGGCGGATGGCGTTGGTCGAGATCGACGCGCTCGTCGCAGTGATGTTGGGGCTGACCGCGGAGCAGTTGTGCGCGATGTACCGCTCTCAGTTCGCCGTGTTGCGCAAGTACGAGTGGGAGATGTTCTTCGCGCCCGACGGTCACAAGATCGGTGCTGCCACGCACAACGTCGGCATCCGGCAGACCCCGGAGGAGGCGGCGGTCGTCAAGGCGTGGGTGAAGGCCACCCGGAACGGCGATCCGACGCCCGAGATCCCGGAGGGTTGGGTCAAGCCGAACCGTGAAACCGAGATGACGCGCGCCCACGCGGATTTCACCGCGCGCCTGCTCGCCGGAGAGTACGGCGACTACGCCGCGTACGCCGCCGAGCACGGTGACCACGGCGATCTCCTCGGTCGCGACAGGGGCGCCCACGCCCTTTCCACTACTACGTCCGCTTTCGCTCCGGAAGAAAGCCGGTAACACCCCACCATGCTTCCCTCTCTGGCCGCCGAGGACCTGCGTCGTGCCCTCGCCGCCTATCTGACGACGAGCTTCGCGCTCGGCGACGACGACGTGCGCGAAGAGCTTGAGGTGTTCCTGGAGCGGCCGGAGAGCCGCCTGTTCCGCGGGCCTTACCTGCGGGTTCGGACACCCTTCCGGGAAGCGGAGCCGGGGTGGCAGCGGTTACTGGACTGGTGGCCCCGGGGCTTCACGCCGTACACCCACCAGGCCGCCGCCTGGCAGCGGCTGTCCACCAAAGCGGGGCACGCACCTGAGCCGACGATCGTGACGACCGGGACCGGCTCCGGCAAGACGGAGTCGTTCCTCGTTCCGATCCTGGACCACTGCGCCCGGGCAAAGGCCGAGGGTCAGAAGGGTGTCAAGGCGCTCCTGCTGTACCCCATGAACGCGCTGGCTGACGACCAGGCGCGCCGTATCGACGAACTGCTCGCCACGGAGCCGGCGTTGGGCGACGTGACGGCCGGCATCTACATCGGCGGTGCGTCCGGTACCCGCTCGGCCACGGACGAGGACGAGGACGACCCGGCCTCCTATGCCCGCGACTTCGGCGCGACCTCACTCGCCGGTGACCCGACGGTGACCCGCCTGATCACCGAACGCGAGGAGATCCGGGCGGACCCGCCGGACATCCTGCTGACCAACTACAAGATGCTGGACCTGCTGCTCCAGCGCATCTCCGATGTGCACCTGTGGACATCGGGCTCGCTGACGTACGTCGTGCTGGACGAGTTCCACACCTACGACGGAGCGCAGGGCACGGACGTGGCGATGCTGCTGCGCCGCCTGGGCGCGGCCACGGCTTCGGCGCGCGAGGGGCAGCCGCTGGGCGACATCACGCCCGTCGCCACCTCCGCCACGCTCGGCAGCAGCGCCCCGCTCCCGGTCCTGGGCGAGGCCGCCGCGGCCCCCGTCGCCAGCACGGCCCCGGACGGTGACGACGCGGTCGAGGTGCCAGGTGCGGCCGATCGTTCCGACCGGGAACTGCTGCTGGAGTTCGCGGGCAAGGTCTTCGGGCGGCCCTTCCCCGAGACGTCGTTGATCGGTGAGGACCGTCAGCGCTCCGTCGACGTGGTCACCGAGCCGGACTTCACGCTGCCAACCCCGTCTCCCGCCGAACTGGCCGCGCTCCCGGACCCCTTGGACGACTCCTCGGGCCTGGACGCGTTCGCCCGTCTCGTCCTCGGGCTGCCCGATGCGCGCGACCCGTTCGCCCTGGCCGACCGACTGCGGCAGCACAACCTGGTCAAGGCGATCCTCGACGTGGCGGGGGAGACCCCCGTGACGGTACCGGACATCGCCCGCGAGTTCGCCAAGCGCGGCGGCGGTGCACCCTGGGACGAGGCGGCGCGCACCGACCCGGGCCTGGTGGAGCGGGCGTTCGCGCGGCTGCTCGCACTGATCTCGCACGCTCGCACCCGGCACCCGAAGACCGGTAAGGCCGTGCCGTTCCTGCGGGTGGAGGCACAACTGTGGGTGCGTGAGGTACGCCGGGTGATCCGGTCCGCAACGCCGGAGCCGCACTTCCGCTGGTTCGACGACGACGGCCCGACCGGCGACACCGCCCCGAACCCCGCCAACCTGGCGGTGTACCAGCGATCCGAGATCGACAGCGCGGGCGAGCCGGACGGGCTCGATCCGGACGTGGCCGGGCCGATCGCGGCCCGCCGGCCGGTGGGTCCGCCGTTCCGGCGGCATCTGCCGGCCGTGTACTGCCGCCACTGCGGGCGTTCGGGCTGGGCGGCGCTGTCGACCGAGCTGGAGTGGCAGCAGCTGAAGACCAACACCCTGGACATCTACCGGGCCTCGGCTCAGGGCAACCGTGCGGTGCGATGGATGCTGCGGGCACGCGACGGCGAGGGCCCGCTGCTGCACCTGCACGCGGAGGAGGAGCGGCTGCTGGCCAACCCGACGCACGAGACGGTCGCGGTGATCACCCCGCTCGGGCCGCTGCCGGCGAGCCTGGGGGACACCTGCCCGGCCTGCGGCCTGGACGACGGCATGCGGTTCCTGGGCGCGGGCACGGCGACGCTCGCTTCGGTGGCCACGACCCAGCTGTTCTCCGACCGCGGCCTGCACGGCGACGAGCGCAAGCTGTTGGTCTTCACCGACTCCGTGCAGGACGCCACGCACCGGGCGGCCTTCATCGCCAACCGCAGTTTCGGTTTCACCTTCCGCGGTCTGCTCAGCGAGCAACTGCGTGTGGGCGAGCCCGTGGCCGTGCACGATCTGGCCTCCAACGCGGCGGACGCCGTGGTCGCGGCGGCCGGGCGGGGCTCACGTGCCAAGCTGGCGGCCATCGTGCCGCCCGACCTCCGGGAGAACCCGGACATCCTCACGCTGCTGGACTCCTCGAGCGAGTTCAGCGAAGCCGGTGCCGAGATGCTGCACGCGCGCATGGTGTTCCAGACGCTGCTGGAGTTCGGGCTGCGCTCACGGCTGGGCCGCACCCTGGAGTTGACCCGTACCGCGGCCGCGGAGGTCCTGCTGCCGGATCTGCCCGGACTGTGCGCGCTGTTGCGCGATCGGCACCAGCGGATCCCCGGCCAGATCACGCTGCCTCCCGACGAAGCCGAGTACGCCGTCTACCTGCGGGGTCTGGTGGAGCGTCTGCGGTTACGCGGCGCGCTCTACCACCCGTGGCTCGCGGCGTTCATCGCGCAGGGCGGGGCCCGACGCTGGCCGGTGTGGGGAGGGCGGCCGACGGGCATGCCGGCGTTCCCGCGGGGAATGGCAGCGCCGAGGTTCCCGGTCGCAGGGGGCGGCCGCACGACGGAGTTCGACTCGTTGACCCGCGAGGGCACCTGGTTCGCGGACTGGGGCCGCCGGGTGCTGGGCTGTGAGCTGCGCGAGGCACGGGCGCTGGCGGAGCAGGCCATGAGGTTGCTGGCACAACAGGAGGTGCTGGCCACCTACCCCGGCGAGGCCGGTGAGACGGTGTACGCGCTGCGTCCGCGCAACGTCCTGGTCCATCGGATCTCTGATGCCGAGTCGGATGGCGTCGCTCACCCGGAGGACCTGGACGCGAATGCGTGCGGGGTGCGGTGCGACACGTGCACCTGGCGGCACACCGTCCCGCCGAACCGCCGCCGGGACTGGCTCGGGACGCCGTGCCTTCGGTACCAGTGCCCCGGGCGCTTCATCCAGGACGACCGTGACTACAGCACGGACTACTACCGGCATCTCTACACGGTCGACCGGCCCGGTGACGTGCTGACGGCCGAGCACACCGGCGCGCTGTCGCGGCGTCGGCGGGAGCAGGTCGAGCAGGCGTTCAAGCACCGGGCCTCGCCATTCGATCCGAACGTACTGACCTGCACGCCCACGCTGGAGCTGGGCATCGACATCGGCGACCTGTCCGCTGTGCTGCTGGCCTCGCTGCCGCCCGCGCCGGCCAACTACGCACAGCGGATCGGCCGGGCCGGGCGTAGCACCGGCAACTCGCTGACGGTCACCTTCGTGCCGCGCGGCTCGCGCAACCACTACTTCCTGCACGCGCCGGAGCGGATGCTGGCCGGCCGGATCATCCCGCCGGACTGCTACCTGGACGCATCGGAGATCCTGCGCCGTCAGTACCTGGCGTTCCTGCTCGACCGCGCCGCAGACGCCAGCCTCTGGCAGGGCACGGTCATGCCGGAGCGGCCGATGCCGCCGCGAATCGGCGAACTGTTCGGGGCCGGGCTGGCGGAGGACGGCTGGTTCCGGCGGTTCCTGGACGTCGCGGGCGTCCGGCACACCGAGTTGGCAGCGGCGTTCGCGGCGCTCTTCCCCGGCATGTCCGGCGAGGCCCTGCAGAGTGTGCAGCAGTTCGCGGCCGGCGGTCTGGAGGAGGCCGTGGCTGTGGCCGCGAACGCCTGGAACCGGCGCCTGGCCGCGCTGCGAGCCCGGATGCGGCAGATCGGCCGAGCCTTCGACGACCTGTCGACGGCGTCCGGCGACCCGGAGCGGGATCGGCAGCGACGGCAGTTGTACGCCGAGCAGAAGTCGGTGCGCCGTCGCCGGGACACCCTGGTTGGTGAGCACTCGCTCAACGCCCTGGTGCGGCTGGGCCTGCTGCCCAACTACACGCTCCATGACGATGCGACCGTGTTGGAGGCCACGCTGTGGTGGCGCAACAGCGACGGCGAGTTCGAGGAGTCCACGACCGACTACGGTCGCGGATCGCGGCTGGCGCTGTCGGAGCTCGCCCCCGGCAACTACTTCCACTCGGACGGCTACAAGTTCGTCGTCGACGGCCTGGACCTCGGCCCGGCGGTGGGCGGTGGTGAGGATCCGTACGCGCTGTGGCGGTTCTGTCCAGAGTGCGGTTTCGTCGCCACCGAGGAGACCGGCCCGGACCTCGCGTCGTGCCCGCGCTGCGGGGCGACGCAGATCGCCGACCCCGGCGCAGTGCACAAGGTGCTGGTGCCGGAGCGGGTGCTGGCCCGGGAACGACGCGAGGACGCCCGGCTGACCGACGAGCGCGACGAGCGCGAGCGCAAGGCGTTCGACGTCCTCACCCTCGTCGACATCGACCGGAAGCAGCCGCAGGGGCTCCGGGCCTGGCGGCGCACGGGCAGCGAGAAGGCGATGCCGTTCGGCGTCGAGTTCGCCCGGGTGGCGACCATTCGTACCGTCAACCTGGGACCGTCGATGGCACCGGGCCCCGAGCACGTGATCGCCGGGCAGGAAGTGCGGACGTCCGGCTTCGAGACCTGCCTGGAGTGCGGTGCCGTGCGTGGCACGCACCCACAGGCGTGGGACCGGGTGGCGCAGCGGATCGGAGTCCGGCACGCCCACTGGTGCTCGCACCGCGAAGACGGCATCGAGCACGAACCCGTGGAACGGCTGCTCCTCGCCCATGAGCTGACCACGCAGGCACTGCGGATCCTGCTCCCGGTCTCCACGATGGACCTGGCGGACCGGATGACGTCGTTCAAAGCAGCGCTGCTGCTGGGCGTCACTCGGTACTTCGGCGGAGAGCCCGACCACATCCGAGTCGTCGAGGACTCCATGCCCGGTGACAGCCGCGAACTGCGCCGCCGCTTCCTCGTCCTGCACGACTCGATGCCCGGCGGCACGGGCTACCTCGAACACCTGGCCCGGCCACAGGTGATGCACCGGGTGCTGACACTGGCACAGCAGGTGCTGCGGGAGTGCCCGTGCAGGGACGAGATGCGCTCTCCGTGCCACCGTTGCCTGCTGCCGTTCGTCTCCAGCAGTGAGCACCCGCACGTGTCCGTGCGCGTCGCGCGCGAACTGCTCGACGAGATCCTCCAGGACTGGGGCTGGGAGCCTGTGGACACCCTGTCCGGGGTGCGCATCGACCAGCTGGCCGACAGCGAGCTGGAGGCGCAGTTCGTGCGTACCCTGCTGGCCTGGGGATCCCGCGACGAGGAGCCTGGATCGGTGGCGGTACGGGCCGGTCGGCAGGGGGTCGAGCACGAGTTGCGCTTCACCCGTCCTGACGGCGGCACGACCCGATGGCTGATGCGCGACCACGTGCGGATGGACACGGCGGTGCCGTGCGAGCCGGACTTCCTGCTGCGCCGCACGGACGCGGGCACGCAGGTAGCGGTGTTCCTGGACGGCTACGCCTTCCACGCCTCGCCCCGGGTCAACCGGATCGCGGACGATGCCGTCAAGCGGGCGGCACTGCGAGCCCAGGGCATCCGGGTGTGGCAGCTGACCTGGGACGACGTCCGGTCCTGGGTCCAGGCGGTGGAAGGGGCCGCCGCCGGACAGCGGTCGCGGGCCGCCGTGCGGGACCTGCACGCCGAGCGAGCCCTGTCGTTGGCCCGCTCGGTGCACCAGCAGTTGGTCGGACAGCCCCGCCGGGACGACACGCTCGACCCGGCGCTGCGCAACCCGGTCGAGACACTGCTGGAGTTCCTCGCCGACCCCGACGACGTGAAATGGGCACGGCGGGCGGCGGGCCTGCTGGCAGGCTTCGGAGCGGTCGCGCCGCGTCCGTTCGTGGACCGGCGGCAGATGGGCACGGAGCTGACCGGAGTGCTGGCAGGCGCCGCGCCGACGGCGTCCGCGCATGCCACGGACGCCGTCGCGGTGGATGCGCGCACGGCCTCGGGGCTTCGCATCCTCGGGTTGCTGGACCGCCGCCCCGAACCGGTGACCCGGCGGCCCGGCATGCTGGCCTGGTCCACCCTGATACTGCTTGACGACAGCAAGCAGGGGTGCGCCGAGGAGGCGCATCGGGACCGGTGGGCGGACTGGCTGCGCTGGTCCTGCCTGCTCCAGTTCCTCGAGCCCGCGCCCAGCACGGAGTTGCCGCGCTCGTTCCACCAGCTGGCACTCTCGACGGCCGAACAGGTGGACCCGCACACGGTGGCGCTGCTCACCGCGGCCCTGCCGACCGATTCGGGTGCCGCCGCGCCGCTCCCGGCGGAATGGGCCGAGGCCGTCTCGTGGGCGTCGTCGGAGCTGGAGTCGGTGCTGCGAGAGCTCGCCCAGCGGGCTCCGAACCGCGTTCCCGAGGTGGGCTTCGAGTTGGGGGATGCCGCGGTGGTGGCCGAACTGGCCTGGCGGGACGAGCGGATCGCGGTCTTCGTGGCCGAGGGTGGGCACGGCCCCGAGGTCTACGAGCAGCACGGGTGGCGCGTCCTGCACGCGGGCGCGGTGGATGTGGCAGAACTGGTCGACATGTTGGAGAAGGGCTGATGGCTGCGGCAAAAGTGGTGATGGCGGACGTCTTCGGTAAGTACTACGAAGCCCTCGACGGCCAAGTCCAGGCACAGGTGCTGCAGTTCATCATGAAGATGCAGCGCGACCCGGACGCCAACGGGCTCAACCTCAAGCCGCCGAAGGGTGCCCGGGACAAGCGTGTCCGCACCGCGCGCGTCACGGACAACTACCGAGCGGTCCTCATGCACTACGCGGACCGGATCTACTACCTCGTGGCAGTGCTCCCGCACGACGACGCGTACGGACTGGCGGAAGGCATCCTCTTCGACATCAACAAGGTGACGGGGGGTATCGAGCTGATCAACCTGGGCAGCCTCTACGGCACGCTCAGCGGCCGGTCGGCCGAAGACAAGGCCGCGGATCAGGCCGCGCCGGCACTGTTCCAGGGCGTGTCCGACACCGACTTCGAGCGTCTGGGGGTGCACGGATCGATCGTGCCGGCGCTGCGGGAGATCCGCAGCGACGAGGCCGTGCTGGGCATCGTGGAGACCCTGCCCAAGCTGGCCCGGGACGTCATCCTGTGCCTGGCCGACGGGATGACGGTGGAGGACGTTTGGGAACAGGTCAGTTCCGCCGCCGCCACCGAGGACGAGGTCGACACCGAGGACTACGAGGCGGCCATCGAACGGCCGGCGACCAAGGAGGCCTTCACCGTCACGGGAGACGTGGCGGCGTTCGGACGCATCCTGTCCGAGCCGCTGTCGGCATGGCGGATCTTCCTGCACCCGGCGCAGCGCGCGCTCGCCGAGCGCGCCACCCCGTACCGGGGCCCGGCCCGGGTGACCGGTGGCCCCGGCACCGGCAAGACCGTCGTGGCACTGCACCGGGTCAAGGCCCTGGCGGAGCGGCTGCCGCCGGGCCAGGCCATTCTGCTGACCACGTTCACCACGAACCTGGCCAACCAGCTGCGCTCGCTGTTGGAGGACCTCGGCGGCCCCTCGCTGCTGGCCAAGGTGGACGTGCGCAACATCGACAAGGTCGCCTTCGGCATCGTCCGTGACAGTTTCGGCGCGAACTCTCCGACACCTCTGCTCGACAACGAGATCCAGCGCCGCTGGAAGGAGCTGGCGCAGGAGCAGGAGCCGCAGCGTTGGGACGGCCGGTTCCTGGACGCGGAGTGGAAGCAGGTCGTCCTCGCGCAGGACGTGCGCAGCCGGGACGAGTACTTCGCGGCCAGCCGGGCGGGCCGGGGACGGCGGCTCAACCGCCCCGAACGTGCCCAGGTGTGGGCGCTGGTCGAGGAGTTCGAGCGGAGGTTGGACCGGGACCGCGCGGCCGGTGTCATACAGCTGGCCGCGCAGGCGGCGCGGATCGCGTCGGGCTGGTCGGAGGAGGAGGCGCCGTACCGGCATGTCGTCGTGGACGAGGCGCAGGACCTGCATGCCGCGCACTGGAAGTTGCTGCGCGCGCTCGTCGTTGAGCAGGATGACGATCTGTTCATCGTCGGCGATGCCCACCAGCGCATCTACGACAACCGCACGTCACTGAGCGCTCACGGCATCAACGTCCGGGGTCGCTCCAAGCGGCTGACTCTGAACTACCGCACGACCCGCCAGATCCTCGCCGCGTCGCTCGGACTGCTCGAAACCGAGGAATTCGACGATCTGGACGGGCAACGCGAGGAACTGCGCGGCTACCGCTCCGTCCTGGCTGGTGCCGCTCCCGAACTGGCCGGGTTCCCCACGCAGGCCGCGGAAGTCGCCGCACTGGTGGAGCGCGTGCGGGAGTGGCAGGCGGAAGGCATCGAGCCCCACGAGACGGTGGTCGTGGCGCGCACCCACGCCACGGCGGACGCCGCTCTGAAGGCGTTGCTGGACTCGGGACTGGCGGCCGTGAAGGTGACGGGGCAGCAGACGCCGCTGCCGGACGCCGGCGTGCACGTGATGACGATGCACCGGATCAAGGGTCTGGAGTACCGGGCTGTCGCCGTCATCGGCGTCGGCGAGGACGAGGTACCGCAGGCGCACGCGGTCACCCCGCCTTCCGAGGACCGCCAGCAGAACGCTTCGGACGTGCGCCGCGAGCGCTCGCTGCTCTTCGTCTCGGCCACCCGGGCCCGCGAGCAGCTCTCCATCACCTGGTCGGGCGATCCCAGCCGTTTCCTGCGTCGGCACCAGGAAGGCTGAGCCGCCGAGCCGGTACGCCGGGCTAGGAACGCGCCTTCCTGGCCCGGCGTTTGGGCGTGCTCTCCACCTCGGTCGGCAGGGGATGGTGGAGGACACCCTTTCGCTCCAGCAGCGCGTGCTCGACCTTCGTCAGTCCTTTGCCTTCGAGCTGCCTGATTCGCTCCCGCGTCACTCCGAGCTCGTTGCCGATCGCCTCAAGGGTCGCGGGCTCCCCACTGAAGCCGAAGCGGCGACGCAGCACATGCTCCTCGCGGTCGGGGAGCTGTCCGAGCAGGCCGTCGACCTCCTCGGGGGTCAGACCGCACAGGTAGGCCTCCTCCTGGTGTCCGACCACGCTGCGGTCCACTTGGTCGAGCAGGACGTCCTCGCAGTCGGCTGCGAGGAAGGCGTCCGTGGAGGCGCAAGGACGGTCGTGACGGAGGAGCCTCGTCACCTCATCGGGCGCGATGCCGACACGGGCGGCCACTGCCTCCGGATCCGCGCTCGCGCTGTCAAGGCCCAACTCACGTACGGCTCTTTTGATCTGATTCAGGTTGTCGACGAGGTGGACGGGCAGCCGGATGGTCCGGCCGCTGTCGGCGAGCGCGCGACTGATCGACTGGCGGATCCACCACGTGGCGTAGGTGGAGAACCTGTTCCCCTGCGTGTGGTCGAACTTCTGGACAGCCCGGATCAGCCCGAGATTCCCCTCCTGCACGAGGTCCAGCAGGTCGAGTCCGCGTCCCTGGTGCCGCCATGCGATCGAGGTGACCAGCCGAAGGTTGGCGGTGACGAAGTGCTCGAAGGCTGCCGTGCCCCGTGCGATCAGCTGTTTCAACTCCCGGCGCAGCCTGGGCGGCATCTTGGGGCCGTTGGCTTCCAGGAGTTCATGAGCCAGCAACCCGGCTTCGATCCGCTGGGCGAGGTCCCGCTCGGTCTTCGCGTTCAGCAGCTGGGCCGTGGAAATCTGGCGCTGGTAGAGGTTGAACAGCTCGTCCGCGAGACTGCGAGGCGAACCGGACCCGTCGAGGTCCGGTTCGTCCTCCGGCTCTTCCACCACCGCCGGATCGGTGACGGTCGAAGCCGATGTCCTCGAAGGGACCGGGGACCCTGGAGCCGGACGGTCGGTCGAGGGCTCATGGACCGGGGCCGCGGTCACCTTCTCGGAAGACGCCGGTTCCAGGTGCGGGGAAAGGTCCTTGAGGCTCATCGCCGAGTAGTCGAGCCGAGCGCCCGGCGGCAAGGTCAGGAGGAAGGTGATCCGGGTCGGGGCCTCGGGATCCGGGGACCGCGGCCACGGGCGCTGATCGGGCAGCGGCATGGCTTCCGCGTGCGCGTGGGCGGCCGGCAAGGTCTCGCCGGACGGCCGCGTACGGATCGTGGGCAGGCTCCCGGCCAACTCCGGTGGAATTGCCACACCCTGTGTTCGGACCTCGGCCAGTAGTCGTAGCAGGTCCTCGAGACCGACGCTGAACCGTTGTACCACCGGCCGTATGCCAGGCATGGTCAGGATCCGGCTGGAGCCGGCGGCTTCGACCAGCGCGCGACGAACGTCCGCGTCCAGCGATCTCACGTGCGGGACTGGGACTGCCATGGATCACCTTCGATTGCGAACGTCACGCCTACTCGTACAGCCTTGCATCGACCGCTGACGACGGACATCCCTCGCACGGTAGATGAGTTGAACTCGTGTCGATCGCACAAACCTTACCTACCAGTGCGATTGGGGATCACTCGCGCTCGAACTGTGATAGAGAAATGAGACACAGGCTGGGTGCGGCCCGCTGTGAGTCGAGGTAAGAGGGGTGGGGCATGCCGGTTCATCCGGCACGGCTGCTGGATGACTGCGAACGCGTCTGGCGCGCATGCTGGACCGCGAAGCCTGGTCCGGAGTCACTGAGCGCCGAACTGGGCCGGCTTGACCTGGCCCTGGAAGCACTGGCGGCCTACCGCGTGCTGTGCGAGCGGCACGACGTGGCGGTCGACGAGGTCCACCGGCGCTGGCCCGCCTGCACGGTCTCCGTGTTCGCCTGGAACGCACCGGCCGGTTCCAGCCGGTCCTTCGCTGAGGCCGTCGCACGGGCGGAGAAGGCCGCCGTCGCGATGCTCGGTACCGAAGACATTGCGGCCGACCGCGTGTCCGACCAGGAGCGGGTTGCCGCATGGCGATCCGCCGCCGAAGGCGCCGCTCGGATCCTGGGGTGGGAGATTCGGGACGTCAGCGCGGCGTTGGACTCCGCCGCTGAGCCCTCCTTCGAAGCCTCGTCGGTTCGGACGTGGCCGGTGCTGCCCGCTCCGGAGCTTCGGCTGGGCTCCGAAGCCTCCAGCGTGCACCTGCTGCTCGGTGGGGAGACCAGCGAGCACTGCTGGCGGCTGTCCGCAGACGGGGAGGCAGTCGAGGCCGTCCCTCCGGTCTGGGCGCTGCCGCGTCCGCTGCGCCGGATCCAGGCCACGGCACCCGACGGCCGGACCCACGAAGTTCCTGTTGTGGACCCGGAGACGGTGTTGCTGGCATTCGACGACCAGGGCGCACGGCTGCCGCTGGACGAGCCACTGCCCTCCGCCGTGGTCTACCTGCTGCACGTCGGAGAACTGGACGCGGACGGCACAACGGTGCCGGGCACCGAGCTGCCCGTGCCGTTCGGCTGGGCCGGCTGGACGCTGACTCGCGCCTCCCTGGCCGGTGTCCGCCGACTGCGTGCCGGGACGGCCCCTTCCAGCGCGTGGACGGAGGTCACTTCGACCGGACGGATGCGCTGGGAGGGCGGGGCGCAGGTGCCCTGGCTCAGTGAACCCGGCGGTGCGCCCATCTGGAACGTGCCGCCGCTGCTCCGGCTACGGCAGCGGCCCGGCCAGTCCAACAAGGAACGGCTGTCGGTCGAGGTGGTGCGCGCCAGGACCGGGCGAGTGGTGGTTCGGTTCCAGGCCGCGCCGGGAGCCCTTGTCGACCCGTGGGCCGCCGTGCCCGGGCCGCTGTTCGGCGCTTTCGAGGTGGTGGTGCGCAACAACCCGCGGGCCGGCGGGCAGCGGCTCGCCGCAGTGCTTGCCGAGGGCGTGCGAGCCGACGCACCGGCTCAGTGGCGGCTGCTCGCCTCCGGCGGTGGGCTGGTGCCCGCCACGATCGAGTTGCACACCGATCCGACCGTCACCGTCTCGCAAAGGCGCGTCCTTCTGGGCGCCTTCGACGCGGAGCGGTCGCTGACGATTCACGCCGACGGACAGCGGTTGCCAGTCGTCGCATCGCTGCCCTTCTCCGAGCTGCGGCTGGAGAAGGGGGGTGTGCCCGGCCCGTGGAGCCTGCGGCCGGTGGACGTTGACGCTGCTGAGCTGGCGGCGGACTGCGCCCTCACGGTGCGGCTGCCCGAGCAGGCGACGGCGGTGGAGCCGGAGCTCCTGCTGATGGAGGGCAGCGCGGTGCTGCAGAGCACGCCGCCTGAGCGGCGGGTCCGCTCGCGCCGCGGCGACCTGCGGTACCCGCTGATGGTGTTCGCCGACACCATGCGCGGCTGCCCACACGCGGAGTTGCGCGTCCGCCTGGCCGGACACGAGATCAAGGTCGGCGTGATCCGAACGCAGCCCGTTGCCGAAGGCGTCGGCGTCGACGGGGCCGGACTGCGCCTGCACGGTCTGCGACACCCCGGCGTGCTCACCGCCGCCGTGTACGCCGGGTACGCACCGTGGCTGCCGCCCCTGCTGGCTGAGGTCGGCGCGGACGGCAGGATCTCGCTTCCTTCGTCGCTGCGGTCCGCAGGTCCCCTCGTTGTCCGGCTGCATCCCGGGAACCGGGCCGATGAGGTCCAGCCCGCTTTCTGGCCTCGCCTTCGTGACGGCGCCACGCTGACCGTGCGCCAGCGCCACGGGGTGCCCGAGCAGAGCATCACGGCGGACCGGGAGGCGAGCGCCTATCTGGCCGGACTCGGCCCGCTGCCCTCGGAGGCGGGAGCGCTGCCCAGACTGTGGCTGCTCGCAGCCCGGAGCCGCGACCTGCGGGAGACGGGTGTCCGCGCAGAGGTGCTGCGGGACTGCTGCGCCGTGCTTGCCGCCGCTCCCGAGGAGTCGCTGGTCGCCGCGGCCGAGGCAGGGCTGCGGTCGACCGAGCTGGCGCCCGTGATGGTCGCGAGCGGCCTGTCGGCGCACGGCGCGGTCGAGGTCGCGGAGCCCGAGGAGGTGCTGAAGGTCTGGCGTACCGCACCGCTTGCCGCCCTCCTGCTCAGCAGCCCGCTCCTGCCGTACCTGTCCGGCCTGGGAGCCTATCCGGCGGACGAACTGTATCCGCTGGAGCAGGCGACGATCGCGGAGGCTGGTGCCTTCTGCGGTCCGTCCTTGTCCGCCGTCGTGTCCGGCGGCACGGACCCGGCCGGGCGGACCGGCAGGTTCGACGCGACGACCCGCCTCCTCAACGAGCTGCCGCCGCGGCAGCAGGAGGCTCTGTGGCAGAGTCTCGGGGTGGTGCCGCAGGCGGTGCTCGACTCCGAAAGCCGGGCCGCTGCCGCCTGGGAAGCATTCCGGGTGCGCAGGCCCCTGAGCCGGTACGACAGTGACGGGCAGTTCGCCGAGTGGGTCGAGGCCGTCGACCGACTGCTGCGCGAGGGCCGGGGCGAGGGGCCGGGCACTCCAGCCGCCGCGTTCGAGGCCCGCAGTCCGGGGCCGCTGAGGGAACCGGGTGAATCCTGGATGCTGGTGCCCCAGCTGTCTCTCGGGTTCGCACTGGTGGCCCGGCTCGCCGCATGGGGCGACCGGCAGGCGGCCGGCCTCGAACGGCAGGCCCGGCCCCTGTGGACCTCGCTGGCCTTCATCGCCCCCGCCTTGACAGTGGTGGACCTGGCCCTGGCCGAGGCCCTGGCCGCCGCCGACCACGCCGGCCGACGACTCTGACCGACCACCTCGATCACGCGAGACCGCCAGCCCCGGAGACCCATCATGCAGACCCTCGATCCACTCGCCACGGCAGAACTGATCAGCAGCACCTATCGCAGGTATCTGCGTTCGCTGCTGCCACTGCGTGACCCGGCACTGGCGAAGGCCCTGGCAAGGGCAGTCGACACCAGCCCGCTGCTCACCAAAGGGCCGCTCGTGGAAGCCACTCCCGCCTACGCCCCGGGCGCGACGCTGGCGGACCTGGTCGGCGAAGGAGTCCTGCATCCGGAATTCCTCCGGCTCACCGGTCCGGCGCTGCCTGCCGACCGCCCGCTGTACCGGCACCAGGAGCAGGCCCTGCGCAAGGCCGCTTCAGGCCGCAACATCGTCGTCGCGACGGGCACCGGGTCCGGCAAGACGGAGAGCTTCCTGCTCCCGATCCTGAACGCGCTGGCGGCGGAGCACGCCGAGGGCAGGCTGGGACCAGGCGTACGGGCGCTGCTCCTCTATCCGATGAACGCGCTGGCCAACGACCAGATGAAGCGGCTGCGGCGGCTGCTGGCGCAGGCGCCGTACATCACCTTCGGCCGTTACACGGGTGACACCAAGAACGATCCACGCACCGCTTCGGAGACGTTCGAGCAGCTCAAC
This sequence comes from Kitasatospora sp. NPDC001683, assembly GCF_053596495.1. NCBI lineage: Bacteria > Bacillati > Actinomycetota > Actinomycetes > Kitasatosporales > Streptomycetaceae > Kitasatospora > Kitasatospora sp. NPDC001683. The sequence continues at coordinate 30,901 of NZ_JBSFGK010000029.1, read as the reverse complement.
CCCGGTGAGCCCCGCCTGCGCAACGAGATCCTCAGCCGCGAGGAGATGCGCCAGTCGCCCCCACACCTGCTGCTCACCAACTACGCCATGCTGGAGTACCTGCTGCTGCGGCCGCAGGACATGGACCTCTTCGAAGGCGAGCACGCCGGCAGCTGGCGCTTCGTGGTCGTGGACGAGGCCCATGTGTACGACGGCGCGAGGGGAGCGGAGCTTGCCATGCTGCTGCGCCGACTCGCCGACCGGGTGGGCGGGAAAGGCGCCGTCCAAGCGATGGCCACCAGCGCGACCGTGGGCGCACAGGAGAACCCGGATGCCGTCACGGCCTTCGCACAGGCGCTGTTCGACCTGCCGTTCGACTGGGAGCCGGACGACCCGTCACGCCAGGACCTGGTGACGGCCACGCGGGTCGCGAGTCCACCCGGTCCGTACTGGGGCCCGATGCTCCCGGGCGACTACGTCCGCCTGGCGGCCGCCGAATCACCGGGCCCTGAGCTCGTGGCGCTGGCCCGTGCGCACGGGTTCACGGCGCTCGTGCACCCTGCGGCCGTGCTCGCCCACGAGGCGGGTACTGCGGCGCTGCGCCGCGCGCTGGCCGGAGATCCGCGTCCGGTCACCGACATCGCAGCGGAGATCTTCCCCGACGACCCGACCGGGCCGGAGACGGTCACAGCGGTGATCCAGCTCGCCAGCAGGGTCACCGACACCGACGGGGCGCCGGTGCTCTCGGCTCGTTACCACATGTTCGCACGCGCGACCGAGGGCGCTTTCAGCTGCCTCAACTCCTCGGGGCCACACCTGAACCTGGCTCGGCACGAGACGTGCGCCGACTGCGGCCGGGCATCGTTCGAGATCGCGTCCTGTCGCCGCTGCGGTGCCGTGCACCTGCACGGCACCCTGACCACGGATGACGGAGGGTCCCGGCTCGTGCACCGGAAGAATCCGGACTCCCGGCACGCCTGGCTGATGCTGGACGGGGCGGGAGCCGTCGTGGACGAGGACGATCACACGCTCGACGAGGCTCGGCAGGCCGGGTTGACGGAACGCCGGTTGTGCACCGGCTGTGGCCGGCTCCACACCGGAGCCGCGGCCATCTGCGGCTCCGCCGAGTGCCAGGACATGGAGCTCAGGAGCGTCCACCTTCTCGACACGCGCGAGGGCGAGCCGGCGTCCTGCGTGGCCTGCGGGGCCCGTGGGTACGGGATGATCCGCCTGTTCGAGGCCGGTAACGAGGCATCGGTCTCCGTTCTGGGCACCGCGCTGTACCAGGCCCTACCCCCGGCAGTCGACCCCGCCGCAGCCGGGCTGCCCGGACAGGGGCGGAAACTGCTGTTCTTCAGCGACAGCCGGCAGGCCGCCGCCTACTTCGCGCCCTACCTCGAGGATTCCTACACCCGGATACAGCGCCGCCGCCTCATCACCCAGGCGGTGCGCGAAGGCTACGACGATCCGGACGAGCCGCTGCACATCGATGACCTCACCGAGCACGTCATGCGGGCGGCCGGACGAGCCGGTGTCTTCCGGCGCAACGACTCAAGGCAACACCGGCGGCGCGCGGCCGGTCTGTGGGTGATGCAGGAAGTGCTGAGCATCGACGACCGGCAGTCGCTGGAAGGTCTCGGCCTGCTGCGTGTCGACATCGACCGTGAGCCGTTCTGGCAGCCGCCCCGGTGCCTGGCAGACCTGGGGCTGGCCGAGGAGGAGTGTTGGCAGGTCGTCTCCGAGCTGTTGCGGACCGTGCGCACCCAAGGGTCGCTGACCATGCCCGACGGCGTGGACGCCGACGACGAGGCCTTCGCCCCCCGGCGCGGTCCGGTCTGGGTGCGCGGGAACGGTTCGGACAGCAAGCGCAAGGTGCTGAGCTGGAAGCCGGTGAGCGGCACCAACCGCCGTCTGGACTATCTCGTCCGGCTCCTGGAAGCGATCGGCCATCCGGCGGATCGGCAGCAGCATGCGTCCGGCATCCTCGAACAGCTATGGGACGAACTGGCCGGGGGCCGGCTCGCCGATTGGCTGCACAGTGAGAACCGGCAAGGGGTCGGTGTGGTGCGGCGGCTCGACCACGAGTGGCTGCGCCTGCGGCCGGTCCTGGAAGGCGACCCGCTGCAGCAGTGCGACCGGTGTCGGCGCATCAGCACGGCATCCGTCAGGGGGGTTTGCACGACGATGCGTTGCGTCGGCCAGCTCCAGGAGTTCAAGCAGGGCGACGCGGAGCAGGGCGACGACCACCTGCGCTCCCTCTACCTGGGCCTTGAACCGGTTCCACTGCGGGTCGAGGAGCACACCGCGCAGTGGAGCGGTGAGAAGGCGGCGGAGATCCAGGGCGCATTCGTCCGCGGAGAGATCAACGCACTGTCCTGCTCCACCACCTTCGAGCTCGGCGTCGACGTCGGTGAACTGCAGAGCGTCGTGCTGCGCAACATGCCCCCGACGACGGCCAACTACGTCCAGCGCGCTGGGCGGGCCGGACGGCGCACGGAGTCGGCAGCGCTCGTTCTCACCTATGCGCAGCGCCGACCGCACGATCTCTCCAGGTTCGCCGAACCCGAGAAGATGATCTCCGGCGAGGTGCGTGCGCCGCTCGTGCCGCTGGAGAACGTGCGGATTGACCGCCGCCACGCTCATTCCGTCGCGATGGCGGCCTTCTTCCGCGCCATGAAGGACCGGCGCGGGCGGATCTGGCGACACGCCGGCGAGTTCTTCCTCCCTGACGACAGTGGAGCGGTTGCCGCGCTAGAGGTACGCGACTGGCTCACTCCCGTCCCGTCGCACGTGCAGGACTCGCTCCGAGCTGTGCTCCCATCCTCGGTGCAGGAGGAGATCGGCCTCGCCTCCGGGGCTTGGGTGGACGAGCTCGACCGGCTGCTGAGGGCCGCGCAGACCTCCCTGAGCCAGGACGTCGCGGGATACGAGGAGCGGCGCGACCGGGCAGCGACCGAGAAGAAGTACAAGCTGGCTGAGCTGTACCAGAGGATCATCCACAACCTCACCAAACGGCAGCTGCTCGGCTACCTAGCGAACCACAACGTCCTGCCGAAGTACGGCTTCCCGGTCGATACCGTCGAACTGCGCATCATGCAGGAGAACTCGACGGCCGCCCACCTCGAACTCACCCGTGACCTCAGCTCGGCCGTGTACGAGTACGCCCCCGGCGCGGAGATCGTGGCGGGTGGATACGTCTGGGCTTCAGCAGGTGTCTACCGCCTTCCCGACCGTGACCTGGTGAGTCGCTACTACACCGTGTGCGGCCACTGCGGGCACTACCGGGAGGACCCTGATCCGCTCGACCTGCTCTGCCCCGCCTGCAACCAGTCGGGTACTGGCGTTCCGCGGCGGTACGTGGAGCCTGTCTACGGCTTCGTCGCGCAGCGCGGGACCCCTCGCAGGCCGGGACAGACGCCTCCCAGCCGGGCCTGGAACGGGGCGGTCCACATGCGCACGGACAGCGCCGACGTCGAACAGTCAGTCACTCACTTTTCGTCCGGGCACTCCATGCGCTGGACCGCCGGAGCACGCGGCGAGATGGTTGCCGTCTCGGAGGGACCGGCGGGCGCCGGCTACGAGATCTGCGACTGGTGCGGCTGGGGCCGCCCGCACGTTACTGCGGCCAAGGGACGCAGCGGCCCGCACCCGCACCTGCTCAAGGACCAGGACTGCAACGGCCGGCTTCGTCTGGTTTCGCTGGCGCACCGCTACCAGACCGACTTCCTGCAGCTGCATCTCGATCCCTTCACGGCTTTGATGACACCGCAGGACCAGCTTTCTTCGACCCTCTACGCGTTGCTCGAAGGAGCGGCATCCACCTTGGAGATCAGCCGTGACGACATCGACGGCACCGTCCACACGGGACTGGAGGGCACCTCGCTGATCCTCTTCGACACCACCCCGGGCGGCGCGGGGAACGCCTTGCGCGTCGCCCACCGCCTCGAGGAGGTGTTCGCCGAGGCAAGCCGACGTGTGCAGTCGTGTGAGTGCGGCCCCGAGACCAGCTGTTATGCGTGTCTGCGGAACTTCCGCAACCAGCGCTTCCACGAGCAGCTCTCGCGTGGCGACGCCCTCAGTCTGCTGTCGGTCCTGGCCGGCACGGGCGGAGTCCGAACCTGAGAAGCGGGTCTCCCGACGACGTCGGGTCAGCTGAAAAGGTCGGTGTGGCACTGAATCGGCTCGGGTTCACCATGCGGAGGCTGCGGATACGGCTGGCGGTGGTGCTGTTCGCGTTCTCGCTCGTCCCGGTCGGGGCGGTGGGCTTCGCGCTGTACCGGCTGACGAACCTTGGGGGCCCGGACAGCGTGTGCGACGGAGCCGTCACGGCGGACCAGGTGCACGATCTGCTGGGCCAGGGAGGATCTCCGACATCGACGATCTCGTGCGGAAGTTCCTCAAGGCCGGAGGTAAGGCGATCGGCTGCGAGCCGATCCTCTAGTTGTATTGACCCGCAGGGTTGTTGACGCGGCTGATCGGGGGTTGTCCTCCGAGTGCGGTGTGGCAGCGATGGTAGTTGTAGCGGTGGAGGAAGTCGGGCAGCGCTTCGGCTCGTTCCTGGTTGCTGGTGTAGGGGCGCTGGTAGGCCCACTCGTCGAGCAGGGTGCGGTTGAAGCGTTCGACCTTGCCGTTGGTCTGCGGGCGGTAGGGGCGGGTGCGCTTGTGGGCGATGCCCGATGCCCGCAGGGTGTCGCGCCACAGGTGCGACTTGTAGCAGGAACCGTTGTCGGTCAGGACGCGTTCGACGGTGATGCCCAGGCTGGCGAAGAAGTCCTGGGCCCGCTGCCAGAACCCGACCGCGGTCTCCTTGCGTTCGTCGGGAAGGATCTCGCTGTAGGCCAGGCGGGTGTGGTCGTCGACGGCGGTGTGGATGTGGCTGTAGCCGATCTTCGGTGTCCCGCTCGGGGTCCGCAGGCCGGTGGTGGCGTGGCGGTTGCTCTCGCCGGCCTGGCGGTCCATGACGCGGTGGCCGCCGCCGTCGGGGATGTTGCCGAGCTTCTTGATGTCGACGTGGACCAGTTCGCCGGGGCGCTCGCGTTCGTACCGGCGGATGACCTGTCCGGTGGGCCGGTCCATCCACCGCAGCCGGTTCAGGCCGTGCCGGGTGAGGATCCGGTGAACCGTGGAGGCGGGCAGGCCGATGATCGGCCCGATCCGGGCGGGGCCGAGCTTGCGCTCCCGTCGCAGGTCGCAGATCCGGGCCTCGATCGCGTCCGGGGTGCGGTGCGGGGTGGTGTGCGGCCTGCTGGGGCGGTCGTGCAGGCCTGCCTCGCCCTCCGCGCGCCACCGTCGGACCCACTTGTGTGCGGTGGTGCGGGAGATTCCCATCTCGGCAGCCACGTGCGCGACCGGCCGTCCCGCTCGGACGCGCTCGACGAGGAGCCGCCTGCCGTGCACGGTCAGGCGGGCGTTACGGTGGGACACGAAGACCTCCGGTGCGGTGCAGTCCTAGACAGCTCCACCACACCGGAGGTCTTCACTTTTGATCAAGCCCTGCCACTGTCAACAACGCTCGTGGTCAATACATCTAGTCATCTGACCGGTCACGGCGACGAAGAGCAAGGAGCGGGCTCGCCGCGTCTCCCGACGGCACCGGGCGAGCTCTGCGCTGGTGGGGGTGTCGGCTCACCCGGCGGGCCCCGGACGCGCCGCCTCCCTCCACCAGCTGTCCGGGCTCCAGGTGACCGGCGAGGACCAGAAGCTGCTCAACCTCAACCGTGACCAGTTCCGCTACACGATGGGCGGGCTCAGCCGCAAGCGCGTGGAAGCCGTACGCGACCTCCTCGAAGAGGCCTGCCGTCGGCACTGGGCCTACCAGGTCACCTCCGACCTCCCCTGGTGGACCAACCGGGCCCGGTTCACCCTGGAGCAGCTGCGCGCCGACGCCGAGCTGCTCCGGGCCCACCGTCCAGCCGAACCGTCCATCCCGGCCGACCGCCTCAAGCGTGGACTCTCCAAGATCACCAGTGCGCTCCACGACGAACTCGGCCCCCGCGCCGCGCCCGCCACCTACGAGGACGCCCGTGACATCGTCGCACGGCTGAACGCCGCCGAGGACGCCAAGTCCGCGACCGGCAGTGTCGGCCAGACGTACTGACCCGTGAGGTCGGGACGCGGCCGGCCGGTGGCCGGCCCGCCGGTTGAGCAATCCGGGGCCGGCGTTCGTACCGATGGGTGAGCGCGAGGCCGGGCCCGCGCCGTCCGACTCGTGCTCACCCGGGCCGCCGCGGGTGGAAGGGGCGCCTTGATGAACGTCCGCAGCACGGCCCGTGCACCGGCAGCCGGGTGCGGCGGCCGGCACGCCCCTGAGAGGATCGGACTGCCACTCGCGGCGGCCGTGATCGGCATCGGACTCGCCGGCGTCCAGGGATGTGCCGGCACCACGCACGAACCGGTGCCGTCGCGTGAACCGGCGCCGCCGCTCCCCGCGAACCCGCTCGACAACGTCGGCACGGCGGGCAACACGCTCGCCGTGAAGATCGACAACGTCGGCGCCCACATCCAGGCGATCCATCAGGGGCTGGCCCAGGCCGACATCGTGTACTGGGTCGAGGTCGAGGGCGGCCAGTCACGGTTGCTCGCCCTGTACGACGCGAACCACCTGCCCGCCCTGATCGGTCCGGTGCGCTCCGCCCGGGAGACCGACATCCCGCTGCTCCAGCAGTACGGGCACCTCGACTTCGCCTACAGCGGCGCCATCAGCGGGCTCCTCCCGCTGCTCGACAAGGCCGACGTGCAGAACGTCACTCCGTTCACCGACCCCGGCGCGTTCACCAACCGGGCCGTCGATCCGACCTTCGTCGACCCGCACCAGATCATTGCCAAGTTTCCGTCCGTGCCCGCCCGTTCGCCCGGCTTCGGGTTCGGCGCCGCACCGGGCGGCGGCGACGCGCTCGGTGCCATGGCCTGGCACCTGCCCGCCGCGTCCCTCGGCGTCCGCTTCAACGGCGGCACCTACGACGTCAGCCTGGACGGCCACCCCGCCTGGTCCGGGACGGCGACCGTGCTCGTCCAGCACGTCAGCATCGTCCCCGGCCGGTTCACCGACTTCAACGCCGGCCACCCCGACAACGAGGTGTTCACCCGGACCACCGGCTCCGGCCGGGCCGAGGTGCTGCGCGACGGCAGGGTGTGGAACGTGCGCTGGAGCCGGCCCGACCCCGCCGCGGGCACGTCGTTCACCCTGCCCGACGGCAGCAGCATGGCCTTTGCCACCGGGCCCGTACTGGTGGTCATGGTGCCGTGAGCGGTCCTCGGGCCGGGCCGCTTCCTTGCGTCTTGCAGGTGTTGCGCACCCTGGAGGGCGAGGGGCTGGTCGGGCGGGCGCCGGATCCGGTGGACAGCCGGGTGAAGCGGGGGCGGGTGACGGAAGCGGGGGAAGCGGTGCGGGAGCGGGCGATGTACGCGGTGGAGAGGGCCGTACGGGCGGACCTGCCCGGACGGGCCTGCGATGGTGGGGCGTGGGGCGCGGCCCGTGGTTAGCCTGGCCCGCATGTACAACGACGGTCTGGTGACGTGCACCGCGCGGGAGCTCGTGATTCGCCGGTACTACTTTCCGACGGCCTCCGCCAAGCGCATCCCGTACGGGCGGATCCGCGGGTTGCAGCAGATGCCGCTGACCCGGCTCGGCGGGCGGTGGCGGATCTGGGGCACCGGGGACTTCGTGCACTACTTCAACCTCGACCTGGGGCGGGTGGACAAGAGCGTCGCCTTCGTCGTCGACCTCGGCGGGCGGGTCAAGCCGGTCATCACCCCGGACGACCCGGACCGGCTGGTGGCGGCGCTGGCCGAGCACCGGATCGCGGTGACCCGGGGGTAGGGCTGGTTCGACGAGCCCTACCCCCGGTCGGTGGGCGGGCGGGTCAGGGCTGCAAGGTCGGGTCGGTGAGCGCCGGGATGTCGTACTTCTTGCCGATGTCGGAGATCAGATAGCCGCCGCCAGGTTGGCGTTGGAGCCGCAGGAGCGCGACGAACAGGCCCTTGGGCGTGTGGGACCAGCCGTCCTCCGCGACGTAGGCGCAGTCGATCCGGACTTCCAACCCCACTGTGTCACCGGTGAGTTCGCGCGGATCCGGGTGGCCCTCCAATGGTCTCGCGCGCGCCCGCATGACCACCGACCAGCCTCGATGCGCCGTCACCTCGGCCGGCCAGGCCGAGCTGTCCGCCGCGCACGCGTTCAACCCGCCTCCGGCGTCGGCCAGTTGGGGTGTCAGATACCTGCGGACCCGGCTCAGGACCGCCGCCCCGGTGTCACCGCGGGACAGGTCGAAGCTGCCCGACGTGACCGCCCAGGCGATACCGACGGACTCCGCGTCGTGCTCGTCGACCGTCAGCGGCGGTGTCGGCGCGGCCGGTCGCTCCTTCGGCGGGGCCGGTGGCTCCGCGGGGTCGGCTCCCGGCGCGGAGGTGAAGGTGTAGCCGGTCGGAGCGACGGCGACCGCGGTGCCGGGGATCTCCTTCTCGTCCTGGTCGAAGCACGGATTGCACCGGACGCGCTCACCGTAGCCCCTGTCGTAGACGGTCTCCCAGCCCCTCCCGAGGGTGTCCAGCACGGTGCCGCGTTCCATCCGCACCCCGGAGATGCGGAACGGGTGGTCGCCGTCCCGCACCGTCCAGGTGTGGTGCTTGCCGTCGACCGTGCCCTCGACCGTGAGCACGTAGTCGTAGCTGTGCCGGGTCGCGAGCACGGTGAGACTGACGATCTCGGGCTTCTGGTTCTCCAGGTACAGGTACCTGTCGGTGAAGTACGGGGCGAACGACACCGGTCCGGGGCCCGCGATCAGCGCGATCGGGTTGGTGGAGTCCAGGTCGACGCCCATGTCGATCTTCTTGCCCTCCCCTTGTCCGGTGCAGTCCACGACCGTACCGGGCATCGGGTCCCGGGGCTCTCCCACGACGGTCGCCCGCACCTGTTCGATCGCCACGGTGTGGCCGTTGCCGACCATCGAGACCGAGAGCGGCGACGCTCCCACATCCGTGCCGCCCTGCGCGTGCGACCACGCCCGGGCGCCGCCGCAGTCGGTGACGGCGGGAAGCTCGGTCGGCTTCACGGTCCTCGGGACGACCGCGGTCGTGTTGGAGTCACCGTGCTCGGGGTCGTAGTGGGCGCTGAGTTCCGGCCCGCTGCTTCCGTCCGTCCTCCCGTGCAGCGCCCAGTACGTCGTACCGGCGCCCAGCAGGGCCAGCGCGCACACCACGGCCACCAGCAGACGCGGGCGCGGTCGCCGGCCCCCCAGCAGGGAGACGATGCCGCCCATGAACACGTTGCCGTGAATGGTGCTGTGGCTGATCTCGTTCCGTGTGTCGCGCTGATCGCCCAAGCCACCCACCCCGTCCGACGGATCCGCGTCAACCACAGTGCAGCCCGTGACGGGCAATGGGAAGACCCCGGCGGCTGGTTGATCCTGGCTGGTCCTGATCCTCCGCGGCGCGGCCGTGCGCCGGGAGCGGTCCGGCCTCGCCGTGTCCGGTGGTGGGCGGCGGGTCAGTTGAGGGCGGCGCGGTGGGGGTGGGGCCAGGTGGGGTGGTGTTGGTCGATGACGTAGTGGTGGCCGTGCTGCCAGGCGCCCGTGGGGGTGGGGTGGGCGTCGGCGAGGTGGGGGTGGCCGGCGGGGAGGTCGGTGTGGAGGTGGCTGAGGGCGTCCGGGTCGCGGGTGGGCCACAGGGTGGTGGCGGACAGGGCGGCGGCGAGGGCGATCGTGCCCAGGACGACGGCGGTGGTCGGGAGGCCGGCGCCGGCGGCGAGCCATCCGGCCAGCGGGTAGGTGAGCAGCCAGCAGCCGTGGGAGAGGGAGAACTGGGCGGCGAAGGCGGCGGGCAGGTCGGGGTCGGCGGCGGAGCGGCGGATGACCCGGCCGCCGGGGGTGAGGACGGCGGAGCTGGCGGCGCCGACCAGGGCCCAGGTGACGAGCAGGGCGAGCCAGCTGCCGGTGCCGGCCGGGGCGGCGGTGATCGCGGTGACGGCGGCGAGCACGCAGGGCAGGGCGAAGGCGGCGGGCAGCATGACGGACCGGTCGCTGACCCTGGCCAGCAGTCGGGGCAGCAGCAGTGCGGTGAGCATCGAGCCGACGCCGTAGGCGCCGAGGGCCAGCGAGACGGCTCCGGCCGGGCGGTGGAAGTGGTCGCGGACCACATTGACGGTGTTGACGAAGACGATCGCGCCGGCGGCCGCGACGGCGAGGTCCAGGGCGAGCAGGGCCCGCAACCGTGGGGTGGCCCGGAACAGTCGGGTGCCGAAGGCGGCCTTGCGGTACAGGCCGCCGCCGCGTTCGACCGGTCGGGGCTTGGGGAGGACGGCGGAGACGACCAGGCCGGCGGAGGCGAGGAAGCCCGCGGCCGTCCCGGCGAACAGCCAGTCGTAGGAGACCACCGACAGCAGGAGGGCGGCGAGTGCCGGGCTGAACAACGATTCGAAGTCGTAGGCCAGCCGGGACATCGACAGCGCCTGGGTGTAGTCGCGTTCGGCGGGCAGCACGTCCGGGACGGTGGCCTGGAAGGTCGGGGTGAAGGCGGCGGAGGCGGCCTGGAGCAGGAAGATCAGCACGTAGATCTGCCACACCCGGTCGACGAACGGCAGGGTGAGGGCGACTCCGGCCCGGGTGAGGTCCATGCCGACCATCAGGGTGCGCCGGGGGATTCGCCCGGCGAGTGCTCCGGCGATCGGCGCGATGGTCACGTAGGCGACCATCTTGATGGCCAGGGCGGTGCCGAGCACCGCGGAGGCGTTGCGCCCGGCGATCGAGTACGCCAGCAGCGAGAGCGCCACGGTGGCCAGGCCGGTGCCGATCAGGGCCACGAGCTGGGCGGTGAACAGGTGGCGGTAGGTGCGGTTGCGCAGCACGGTCAGCATGGGCCCGTCCCGGGGCGGCGATGGGGGTCAGGGTCCAGCATAGTTAATGCGTGCGTACGTGTGCACCTATTGGTCGGATCGAACGGCCCCGGGCGGAGCGGGCGGGCTCGGTCGTGCCGCGGTAGCTGAGCTCAGTCGTGCGGGGGCAGGTGGGCGATCTGGTGGTCGGCGACGTTCAGCGCCTCGTCCACGAGCCGGCGCAGGTGCCCGTGCCGCAGCGAGTAGACCACCCGTCGCCCGTCCTTACGGGTGGTGACCAGCCCGGCGAGGCGCAGCTTGGCCAGGTGCTGGCTGACCGAGGGCCGGGCGGCGCCGGTCGCCTCGGTCAGCGTGGTCACGTCCGCCTCGCCCCGGCCGAGCCGCTCCAGCAGCGCCAGTCGGGTGCGGTCGGCCAGCAGGGCGAGCACGGACGCGGCGACGTCCAGCCGCGCCTCGGCCCGCTGCTGCGAGCGGTGTGCATCTGCCAGATCGGTGCCGGAGCTCATTCCGCCATCCTAGAGCGCGTGCGCATGTGCGTTCACGACTGCCGGGCGCGGCGGCGGCGCCGGTAGGCGACGGTGACGGCCGCCAGCAGCGGGCCCCAGAGCAGCAGCGGGGCGTAGCAGGCGATCAGGACGACGGTGTGCCAGTCGCCGGTGAACACCGGGATGCCGTCGCGCAGCGGCCGGCCCTGGATGGTGCGGCCGGTGGAGAGCATCACCGTGAACAGCACCGTGCCGACGGTGAGGACGGTGGCGCCGAGCACGGCCGGGACGACCGCCGCGGCGACCGGGACGGGGCGTCCGCCCAGCAGCGGGAGGCGGCGCGGGAACACCTCGCCCCAGCGGGCGACCAGGCCGAGCGCCGCGAAGGCGAACAGCTCGGAGACGACCGACAACAGCACCACGTACAGCTCCAGCGGCAGCCACCACGGCAGGTTGCCGGAGTCCTGCACCGCGCCGCCGTCCAGCGGGACGTGGAAGGTGCAGGTGGCGATCCGCCAGGCGCTGGACGGCAGCACGGTGAACGGCACCGCCCGGGCGGCGATCCGGGCCCAGCGCGGCACGCCGGGGACGGGGGTGTGGGCGGCGGCCCAGGCGGTGCGCAGGCGGCCTGCGGTGGGGGATGCGTGGGCAGCGGCGGGGGACGGGTGGGCGGTGGTCATGCGGGGTTCTCCGGTCCGGCGGGAGGGCTGTGCCCCAACGCTCGCAGCCGGACCGGGAGGTGGACCTCGACCGGGGGGAGGAACCGCCTCCCCCTGGCGGGGGAGCGGGCCGGTCAGTTCGCCGACTGCTCGGCAGGCTGGTCGACCGTCGGCTCGGTCGGCTGCACGACCGACGGCTCGGCCGGCTGCTCCTCGGCGGCCGGCGCCGGGGCGGGCTCGAGGTCGCCCAGTCGCGGGATCACGAACAGCGCGGCGAGGAGCAGCGCGCCGGAGATGACGATCGGGGTGCGGACGCTGGCGGTGGAGCCGATCCAACCGCTGAGGCTCGCGCCGACCAGCATCCCGATCCGGGTCAGCATCAGGTAGCAGCTGTTGACCCGGCCGAGCAGTTCCTTCGGCACGGTCTGCTGGCGCAGCGAGATCGCCTGGACGTTCCAGGTCACCACGCCGAAGTTGCCGAGCGCGAACAGCGGCGCCACCACGAACACCGAGGGGCTCAGGCCCATCAGCAGCAGCGCCGAACCCATCAGCACGAAGGACAGGGTGATCCGGGCCCGTCGGCCCATCCGCTCGCTGATCCGCCCGGCCACCATGCTGGCCGCGGTGCCGCCGGCCACGCCGGTGGCGAGGACGGCGCCGTACGCCCAGGTGGGTTCGTGCAGGGTGCGGGTGACCAGCAGCGCCAGCATGGTGATGCCGAGTGAGGAGGCGCCGCCGGCCAGGGCGGAGAGCGAGGCGACCAGGCGCAGCTGCTTGTGCCGGTACAGCCAGTGGACGCCCTCGCGGACCTCGGCGATGACCCGGCGTTCGGACTTCGCCCGGGGGGCGCCGGAGCGCCCGATCACGGCGACCAGGACGGCGGCGAGCGCGAAGGAGGCGCCGTCCACCGTGAACGGGTAGCCGGCGGCGACGGCGAACAGCGTGGTGCCGACCAGCGGGCCGACCATCCGGCCGACCAGCAGACCGCCCTGCAGCCGGCCGTTGGCGACGTCCAGCTGGTCGGAGCGGACCACGTCCGGGATGTTCGAGGTGGCGGCGTTGACGAACACCGTCTCACCGCAGCCGAGGACGAAGGCCAGGGCGGCGAGCAGGGCGAGCGGCGGGGTGGTGGAGAAGACCAGGGCGGCGAAGCCCAGCACGATGACGGCGCGTCCGAAGTCGATCGTCCACATCAGCCGGCGGCGGTCGAAGCGGTCGGCGATGACCCCGCCGAACAGGGCCATCAGCAGCCAGGGCAGCGATCCGGCCACGGCGACCACGGACACCGAGGACGGGGAGTCCGAGATGGCCAGTGCGAGCAGCGGAAGCGATGAGTCCCGCATGCCGTCGCCGACCGCTGAGATCGACGAAGCCGACCACAGCATGGCGAATTTCCGGCCCAGTTGGGGCCGGGTGCGGTTCGGGGGCGTCGCTGGGCTGGCTGAGGTCACCGACGCAGTATGGCATGACCGCTACAGATTTGGACGTCCCTTCACAGACCATTCCCAGCCGGAGGTCTCAGAGTCCGGAAACCCCCTTGACGAGGGTACTCAGCCCGCCCGCGAGGGCCAGTCCGAGCACCACCATCCGCGCTCGCCGCTCCGGCACCCGGGCGGCCAGCAGCCGGCCGGCCGCCGCCCCGACCGCCAGCGCCGCGGTCACCAACCCCCAGGCGGGAACACTCAGTTCGGGTAGCCCCTTGGTCGCCAGCGAGAAGGCGTTCACCACCACGCCGTACAGCTGGGCATTGGGCACGAACTCCTGAGCCGTCCAGCCGGAGTTCACCGCGTACAGCGACATCGCCGGACCGCCCACCCCGGCCGCCGAGTTCATCAGCCCGCTGGTGGCCCCCGCGACCACCGCCCCGCCGACCCCGCGCAGCGCGGCGGCCCGCACCCCGCGGAGCACCAGCAGGGCGGCCGCGCTGACCAGCAGGCCGATGCCGACCAGCAGTTCGGCCGTCGGTACGGTCGCCGCCACCCAGGCCCCGGCGGGCACCGCGCAGGCGGCGGCGACCAGCAGCGGCAGCATCGCCCCGGGCCGGACCCGACGCCAACTCCCCGCCAGCCCGACCGCGCTGATCGCCAGCGCGGCGAAGTTCGCCAGCGTCACCCCGCTGTTCGGGCCGAGCAGCAGCACCAGTACGGGCGCCGCGACCAGGGCGAAGCCGATGCCGGCCAGCCGCTGGACGGTCGCGCCGAGCAGGACCACCAGCCCCAGGACCAGCTCGCCGGCCCAGCCGTCCATCAGTGGGGGAGGCCGGCGGAGAGCGAGGAGTCGGCGAAGCCGGCGGCGGCGAGCAGGGTCGGCACGGTCGGTGCGGCGGCGGTGCGTGCGGGGTGGTTCATCCGGGCTCCTCGGTCGGCGGTCGATCCGTACCGATCATGCCGCAGGGCCCGGTTGTGCTTGGGCAAAGGACGGGGAAAGGACTGTGGTCGGGTGGACGGTTCACGAGGCACGTGAACCGTCCACCCGACCACGGCCGTTCGGTGAGTCGTCAGGAAGCGAGGGCCCGCAGGGCGGCGGTGGCGAAGCCGTGGTCCTGGTCCGGGGCGCCGCCGCCGATGCCGAGGGCGCCGATCAGCCGGCCGTCGCGGTGGACCGGCACGCCGCCGGCGATGAAGAGCAGCGGGCGGTCCAGGGCGGTCGGCAGCGAGTGGAACGGGCCGTCCGGCTTGACGAGGTCGACCAGGTCGGCGGTCGGCGCGTCGAGCTGGAGCGCGGTGTAGGCCTTGCGGGTGCTGGTCTCGCCGGAGATCAGCACGGCGCGGTCGTCGCGGCGGAAGGCCAGCAGGTTCCCGCCGGCGTCCAGGACGGTGACGCTGACGGTGACCCCGGCCGCCTCGGCGGCGGTGCGGGCGGCCTCGACCAGGGTCTCGGCGTCGGCGGTGGTGAGGGGGGTGACGGTGGTGGTGCTCACGGTGGTGCTTCTCCTGGGGGACGGGAGGGGGAGAGGAGGGGTTTCAGCGGTGGGCGGGTATCCGCGGGGTCTCGCTGAGGTCCGGGGTGCGGGCGTGGTCGCGGCGCTCCAGGGCGGAGGACCAGAGGGCGAGGACGAGGGCGGCGGCGGCGAGCAGGGCGCCGACCCAGTTGGGGGCGGTGTAGCCGAGGCCGGCGGAGATGACCATGCCGCCGAGCCAGGCCGCCAGGGCGTTGCCGAGGTTGAAGGCGCCGATGTTGACGGCCGAGGCGAGGGTGGGGGCGCCGTGGGCCTGGTCGAGGACGCGCTTCTGCAGGGGCGGGACGGTGGCGAAGCCGAGGGCGCCGACCAGCAGGATGGTGACGGCGGCGGCGATCCTGTCGTGGGCGGTCAGGGTGAACAGGGCCAGCACCAGGGCGAGGCCGCCGAGGGTGGCGTAGAGCATCGGCATCAGCCGGCGGTCGGCGAACCTGCCGCCGAGCAGGTTGCCGAGGAACATGCCGACGCCGAAGAGGACGAGCAGCCAGGTGACGGCGCCGTCGGAGTAGCCGGCGACGTGGGTCATCATCGGGGCGATGTAGGTGATCGCGGCGAACACCCCGCCGAAGCCCAGGACGGTCATCGCCATGGCGAGCAGGACCTGGGGATTGCGGAAGGCGGTCAGCTCGCCGCGCAGGTGGGCGCCCTGGGGGCGGGGCAGGGCGGGGACGAGCTTGGCGATGCCGAGCAGGCCGACCAGGCCCAGGGCGGCGACGACGGTGAAGGTGGTGCGCCAGCCGACCGCCTGGCCGATGAAGGTGCCCAGCGGGACGCCGACGATGTTGGCGACGGTCAGTCCGGTGAACATGGTGGCGATGGCGCCGGCCTTCTTCTGCGGGGTCACCAGTTCGGCGGCGACCACCGAGCCGATGCCGAAGAAGGCGCCGTGGGCCAGCGAGGTCACGATCCGGCCCGCCAGCATCAGCGGGAAGCTCGGTGCGACGGCGGACAGCAGGTTGCCGACCGTGAACAGGCCCATCAGCAGCATGAGCATGGTCTTGCGGCTGATCCTGGTGCCCAGCACGGTCATCAGCGGGGCGCCGATCACCACGCCGAGCGCGTAGCCGGTGACCAGCAGGCCGGCGGTGGGGACGGTCACCCCGTAGTCGCCCGCGATCTGGGGCAGCAGACCCATGATCACGAACTCGGTGGTGCCGATCCCGAAGGCCCCGATGGCCAGGGCGAGTAGTGCGAGGGGCATGGCGCGACCTCCGTGCGATTGCTAGTGCGCCTTACGTGCCTCAACAATAGTTGCATGCGCCGTATAACTGCAAAAGCAGGTATTGGTCGGAGCGGCCTCCAGCCGGCCGGTGAAGGAAGTCGGGCGGGCCCCAGCACTTCGGCGCTGGGGCCCGCCCGTTCCGGGCGGATGCCGGCGCGGCTCAGTGTCGGGGTACTGCGTCGGCGGTGGCGGGGAGCGGGTAGGCGTCCGGGTCGACCGGGCCGGGAAGGTCGGTGGCCGGGCGGCCGGGGGCGTTGGGATCGGGCAGGGACGGCTGGGCGGGCGGGGCCGGCACCTGGTTGAAGGGGACTCCCGGCGGGGCCTGGACCGGGGCCGCGCGACCGGCGGTGAGCGGGCTGCGGCTCCGGGCGTCGCAGGCGGCCAGGGTTTCCAGGTCGTCGGGGCTCTGGGTGCCGGGCTGGTTGCCGGTGAAGCAGTTGGCGGGGTCGGCGGAGGCGAGGACGAGGTCGGCGCCGTTGCCCTCGGTGCGGTTGCCCCGGATCCGGTTGGCACTGGCCGGGTGGCCGGGCGGGTCGGTGATGATGACGCCCGCCGAGCGGTTGCCCCGGACCAGGTTGCGCTCGACCCGGTTCGCGGTGCCGCCGCCGATCCCGATGCCGATGCCGAAGCCGCCGTCGGCCTGTTCGGGGGTGTCGGAGGCGTTGTTGTCGGTGACGGCGTTCCCGGCGATCACGGCGCCGTGCTGGGGGGCGAGGGCCTCCAGGTCGTTGGAGTTGACGGTGACGCCGACCCGGTTGCCGGTCGCCCGGTTGCCGAGGAAGTAGAGGTTGTCCGAGGCGTTGGTGATCTCGATGCCGACCGCGTTGCGCTCGACGGTGTTGCCGCGGACCAGGGTGTCGCAGGGCTTGCACTGGCCGACGTAGATGCCGGAGTCGGCGCCGCCGGAGGCGTAGGAGTCCTCGATGATCCCGGCCCGGGCGTCGAAGGCGTAGATGCCGTACAGCCCGTTGTCGTAAGCGGTGACATTGGTCGCCCGGAAGCCCTGGAGGGCGGGGAAGCGGGTTGTGTCCAGCGGGTTGTAGGCGGAACCGCCGGCGCCGCGCTGCTGGAGCTTCTCGTCGGTGACGCCGGTGAACAGCACGCCGTTGGCGAGGTAGCCGTGCACGGTGAGGTTCTCCACCACCGAGCCGGGGCCGGTGACGGTGACGCCGTTGACCAGCTTCACGCCGCCGTCCAGCACCACGGTGTTGCGGTCGGTGCCGCGCAGCACGATCCGGGGCTTGCTGACCCGCACGCTCTCCCGGTACGTCCCGGGGGAGACCAGCACGGTGTCGCCCTCGCGCGCGACGTCCACCGCCTGCTGGACGGACGGGAAGTCCTGCGGGACGCGGACCACCGTGCCGTCCGGGTGGTGGGCGTCGGAGGACGGGCCGGTGGCGGCGGAGCAGCCGGCGAGGGCGAGGGCGGCGGCGGTCAGCAGGGCGGGGAGGCCGTGGCCACGGCGTGGTGATGCTCCGCAGGCGAGTTGACGGGCGGTCAAAAGTTGCATACGGGGTGTTCTATCGTCTCCAATGTCGGTCATGCATGCCGAAACCGGAAAGGCGCAGGAACAGCCGGGAGCCGTCAGGGGCGGGGTGGACCGGCGGGCCCTGATCGCGGGCGGCGGTGCGGTGCTGGCCGCCGGGGTCGGCGCGGGGGTCGTGGCGCTGGGGCGCGGGCGGACCGCGGCCGCACCGCCGCCACCGTCCGCACCCGCGGTGGCGTTCCACGGCGAGCGGCAGGCCGGGGTGATCGCCCCGCAGCAGCCGGCCACCCTGCTGCTGGCCCTCGACCTGGCGCCCGCCGCGACCTCGGACGGGCGGGCCGCCTTGCGGTCCCTGCTGGGCGAGTTGACCCGGGTGCTGGCCGAGGCGGCGGGCGGGGCCTCGGCCGATCCGCGCCTCCAGGGCGGCGAGCCCGCGCAGTTGAGCAGCCTGGTCGGGGTCGGGCCGGGGCTCGCCGCCCGGCTCGGGCTGAACGTTCCGGCTGCGCTGGCGGAGCTTCCCGCCTTCCCGGGCGACCGGCTCGACCCGGCGCGCGGGGGCGGGGACTTGCTGGTGCAGCTGTGCGCGGCCGACCGCTGGCCGCTGACCGTGGTCGCCGAACTCCTGGGCACCGCGGCCCGATCGGCGGGCGCGACCGTGCGGTGGACCCAGCCCGGCTTCCTGCCGCGCACGCCGTCGGGCACCACCCCGCGCAACCTCTTCGGCTTCAAGGACGGCACCGCCAACCCGGACGCCACGGAGGCGAAGCAGTGGGTCTGGGGCCCGCCGGGCCCGTACGAGCACGGCACCGTCCTGGTCTACCGCCGGATCCGGATGGACACCGCGGGCTTCGCCGCCCTGCCCGAGGACCGCCGCGACCTGGCCATGGGGCGCCGCCGCACCGACGGCGCCCCGCTGACCGGTACGGCCGAGCGCGACGACCCGGACATCTACGCCAAGAACCCGGACGGCTCGTACGTCATCCCCAACAGCGCCCACGTCCGGCTCACCAGCCCCCGGCTTGACTCCGGCGCCCGGATGCTGCGCCGGGGTTACAGCTACGACGACGGCCCCGACGACCGGGGACTGCTGTTCTGCGCCTTCGTGCGGGACCCGGAGCAGTTCACCCGGGTGCAGAACCGGCTGGCGGCCAAGGACGCGCTCAACCCGTTCCTGGTGCACACGGCTTCGGCGGTGGTGTACGTGCTGCCGGGGGTGCGGGAGGGCGGGGTGCTGGGCGAGGGGCTGTGGGCGTGAGCCGGGGCTTCATCGGCTGACCCGCGCAGGCCGGTCCGGGTGGGGCGGGGGCCGCCGAGGACCGGCCGGGCGTCGTGGCAGCGGGTGACGGATCAGGCCGGGGCGCTGACCGGGAGGGTGCTCGGGTGCAGGAGGGGTCGGTTCGGGAGGGTGCTCGGGTGCGGGGGCTCTGCGGGGCACTGGCGTCCAACTGTCGTATTTTCTGAGGGAATTGGATCTTTCAGGCGTCTTCCCGTTTCGGCCCGATGGTACGCCCCCGAACCCTCCAAGCGGCGTCTCAACGCCCCCACTCGGGCGCCGGGTCGACCGGCAGCAGCGGGCGCAGTGCGCCCAGTACCGCGCCGATGCAGGTGTCGCGCAGCTCGGTGCGGGTGCAGCTCGGCTCGGTGAGCCAGTCCACCACCAGAACCCGGACGAACACCAGCCAGCTGCGCAGCACTTGGGACACCGCGAGCCGCGCGCCCTCGTCCGCGAGCGGGAGCACCGTGAGCAGCCGTCCGCGCAGGGCGTCCAGCTCCTCGGTGATGATGGTCTGGATGACCGGGTCCCCGGCCAGCACCCGGTTGGCGGCCAGCACGGTGTGCCGGTTGGCGATGAAGTAGTCGAGGTGGGCGTCCAGGCCCTCGATCAGCTGCTCGACCAGGCTGTCCGCCGGGTCGAACCTGGTCCGGGCCAGCAGCTCGTCCGATGCCTGTCGGTGGACCGCCGCGAACAACTCGTGCTTGCCGGCGAAGTGCCGGTAGAGCAGGGCGCGGGAGACCCCGGCCTGCTCGGCGACCTCCTCCATCAGCACCTCCTCGTAGGGCCGGGCGGCGAAGGCCCGGGCGCCGACCGAGAGCAGCTGGGCGCGGCGCTCGTCGGGGGAGAGGCGTCGGCGGCGTTCGTGGACTGGCATGCCGGACAGGTTACTTGACACGCGTCTACCAGTGGGCGCTAGCTTGGTAGACGCGTGTCAACTAACACCTGACGGTCGATCAAGGTCAACCGGACGACGAGCGGAGTGGTGGTCGGGCCATGGCGAAGGCACTGCGGGTACTCGCGTGGACGATGGGGGTCGCCTGCGTGGCGATCGGCTTCCTCCACCTGCTGGGCGGGAGCGCCGCGTTCCCCGGGATCGCGGACCCCGGGCCGACGGTCGACAGCTTCGGCCGCTTCATGGGCGCGATCTTCGCCGGGTACGGCGCGGCGTGGATCTGGGCCGCCCGGCAGGCGCCGGTGCCCGCGCGGGCGGTGCGGTGGCTCACGGCGGTGTTCCTGCTGGGCGGGCTCGGCCGGGTGCTGGGTATCGCGGTGGACGGGCGGCCGCACTGGTTCCAGCTGGTGCTGATGGGGATCGAACTCGGGCTCCCGCCGGTGTACTTCTGGTTCGCCGACGCGGACGAGCGGGCGGTCGTGCGGACGTCCGAGCGGACGGACGAGCGGGCGGCCCGGGCCTGAGGAGGGCGGGCAGCCTGGTCGTCGTCGCCCCCGACGGTCAGAGCCCGAAGGTCCGCAGGTGCTCGGCGACGGTGGCCCGGTCGGCGGTGGCCCCGGTGAGCGTGACGTAGCCGTCCGGCCGGACCAGCACCACGGCGTCGCCGCGCAGCCCGTACCCGTGGGCGGCGTGGCCGTCGGGGTCGTGGACGGCGGCCGCCCGTACGCCGGGGAGGTCGGTGAGCTCGGCGAGGGCCGGGTGGTCGCCGAAGGCGAGCAGGGTGAAGTGCGGGCCGCGGAACAGGTCGAACAGCCGGGTGGGGGTGCCGTCCGCGGTGGTGCAGGGCGCGTCCGGGGCCCGGTCGCCGGCCCGGACGCCAACGGCTACGGCCGGCTCACCCATGGACGGCGTCGCCGCCCGGGCCCGCACCAGCAAACCGGTGCTCTACCGCCGCTGGCCGAACCGGGTCGAACTGGTGATGGCGGCCCTCGGTA
Organism: Kitasatospora sp. NPDC001683; assembly: GCF_053596495.1. Lineage (NCBI taxonomy): Bacteria > Bacillati > Actinomycetota > Actinomycetes > Kitasatosporales > Streptomycetaceae > Kitasatospora > Kitasatospora sp. NPDC001683. The sequence continues at coordinate 10,120 of NZ_JBSFGK010000029.1, read as the reverse complement.
ACTGGAGGGCCTTTTCGTGCGTGCGGTACCGCAGGGTCAGGACCGGACCAGCCGGGCGATGGCCTGGTTGGCCTCGCGGACCTTGGCGTTCGCCTCCTGGCCGCCCTCGGCGATGGCGTCGCGGACGCAGCATTCGATGTGCTCGTCCAGCAGTTGCAGGGCGAAGGACTGGAGCGCGCGGCTGGCGGCGGAGACCTGGGTGAGGACGTCGATGCAGTAGGTGTCCTGCTCCACCATGCGCTGCAGGCCGCGGATCTGGCCCTCGATGCGGCGGAGCCGCTTGAGGAAGTCGTCCTTGTGGGGGCTGTAGCTGGCCATGGCCGCCTCCGGTTCCTGTGCGGTGAGGAGTTCCCTCACTCTACTGGGGCGCGGTAGGCGGGGAGTCGGCCCGGATGTCCGGGGGGGCGTCCGGGCCGACGGGGGGTCAGGCGCCGAGGCGCCCGATCAGGTCGTAGCCGGCCTCGTCGATGGCGGCGGCGACGTCGGTGTCGGTCAGCGGCCGGGTGCTGTCGACGGTGACCTGGCCGGTGGCGAGGTCGACGGCGACCTCGGTGACGCCGGCGACCTTCTTCAGCTCGTCGGTCACCGAGCTGACGCAGTGGCCGCAGGTCATGCCCTTCACCTGGAACACGGCGCGCTCGGCGGCCGCGGTGGCGGGGGCCTTGGCGACGCCGGTCCCGCACGAGCCGCAGCAGGAGCCCTCGGCGGAGGACGAGTCGACGGTGACGGTGGTCTCGCTCATGGTGTGCTCCCTGTCGTCGGTGCGTGCGACGCCTTCCGGATCGGCCCCGGGCGGCTGCTTCGTGTGAGAAAATACCATACCCCCCTAGGGTAACGGACGTGCGCTGCCTGCTCGGCACCGCAAGCTCTCCGCCAAGGCCGCTGGCCCGGCAGGCCGGCCTCGCCGACCGGGTGCGCTCCGAGGTCGCCCCCGCCGACGCCTTCCCCGGCCGCGACTACGACCTGATCAGCTACTTCGACGTTCTGCACGACCTCGGCCACCCCGTCCCGGCCGCCGGCTGACCCGACCCGGCGGCCAGGTCCGTACCGTGCGGGACGGCGCCCGTACGGCACGGACGTGGCTGCGGAACCTCAGGGGCGTCGGCGGGTCACTCCTGGTGCGGCTGGCCGCGAGCAGCTGCGGCACCTCCAGCCGGGGCCCGGTCGCCCGCAGTCCCACGTCCCGCAGCTGCTGCGCGGCGGTCTCACGGTCCGCCGCCAGAGTCTCGCGCGCCATCAGCGCCGCCCAGGGCTCGAGATTTGGTGCCATCGTCGCTTGTGCCCCGCAACCGACCGCCGGGTAGAACCGCCACCTCCCGCGGCGACTTCGTCAGGTCGGACGCGGCGCCGGGCGCCGCAAAGGTGCCCCTCTTCGCAGCGGAGAGGGGCATCTCGTGTGCCCGGGTGGATCAGGTCTTGCGGTTGCTTGCGCACGCGGGTCTTGCGTGGCTGAGGTGCCGACATGTGGACCACCCCATCGCCCTCGATCCCGTTCAGCACCCGCGGGGCAACGGGGTAGTCGGCCGCGATCGACTCCGGTGCCCATTGGCGGCCGTCCCAACGGAGGCCAGGAGGGGCAGGTGCTGATGCGAGTGGGCGGCGGCCTCGCAGCCGTGTCGCGCCCGCTTCCGGCGGGCCGGGATCGCTCCCGTGCTCCGGACGGTGCTGTCACCACTCGCCGCGGTGGCCGATCACCCGGAAGCTGCCCACGACGCCATCGCAATCGAAGGCGCCACCGTAACCGAACTCGTCCTCGTCGAAGTGGCGGGCCATCACGCCGTTGGTGGAGCTGTGGGGGCCCACGGTGGCGACCGGACCACCGCGGTCGCAGTTGAAGCCGCGGAAGACCTCGATGGTCTTCCAGCTGTCGTTGAAGATGTTGAAACTGGTGGCACCCAGGCCGCTGGCCGTGGTGATGCAGCCCTCGGTGTGGGCGGAGAACGTACGTTCGTTGAAGAAGATCCTTCCCTCCTTGTGGTGGTGGCCGTGTTTGCCGCCTTCGCGTCCCCTACCTTCGCGTCCGCCGCCCTCGTGGCCGCCGCCTTCGCGTCCGCCGCCTTCGCGTCCGCCGCCTTCGCGTCCGCCGCCTTCGCGTCCGCCGCCTTCGCGTCCGCCGCCTTCGCGTCCGCCGCCTTCGCGTCCGCCG
>NZ_JBSFGK010000029.1:0-7875 GCF_053596495.1 Kitasatospora sp. NPDC001683 | reverse complement strand
GCCCTCGTGGCCGCCGCCTTCGCGTCCGCCGCCTTCGCGTCCGCCGCCTTCGCGTCCGCCGCCTTCGTGGCCGCGGTCGCCGTGTTCGCCGCCCTCGTGTCCGCGGTTGTCGTTCTTCTCTCCGCCTGCGTTGCCGCCGCCAGAGGCGCCCGCCTTCTCTCCGCCTGCGTTGCCGCCGCCAGAGGCGGCCGCGGCCGGGGCGGCTTGTTGGGCAGGCGGGGCCGCAGGCTGGGCTGTCGGCTGGACGGGCGGGGGTGCCGGAGTGGATTCGGAGGACGAGGCGTAGGTGATGCCGGTGGCTGCAAGGACCGTCGCGCCTATTCCGGCAGCGGTCACAGTTAGTGTGCGCGTGAACATGTCACTTCTCTCTGTCGCGCGGACGCCGGCCAGGCGCCCGATCTGCGATGAACGTAACGAGAGCTCTTATGGCTGGCATTTCGGATATGTCCAAGGTGTGACGCCATGGGTCCAGCCAGGTGGAATTGCGGCACATGTCGCATACCGATCAAAGATCTGAGGCCTGGTGGATCGCGGTCCCTTGGAAAGCGACGCGCGGTTCTGAGTGGCGGTCAGCGCACCGTGATCCGTCCCGGACCGCGCTCGACAGCCCAGCGCCTTCGCCGGATCGGGACCAGGACGGCGATCAGGGTGAGGGCGATCGCCCGGGTGGCCTACCGCCCCGGCGCAGCCCCGGGGGGTATCAGTGGACCGTGACCTGGATGCTCTTGGTGACGCGGCCGCACCCGAGCGACGGATTCGGGCTCGACCCCAGGCACTTGCCCCGGTCGACGAACGTCCAGGTCAGCGTGGTGGTGCCGGGCGCGACGGCGGTGAAGGTCTGGTCGACCCCCGGGCAGCCGATCGAGTCCTGTGGGCAGGGCTCGGTCACGACATCCGGACCACCACGGGCCGTCGCCCGTAGCGGTGAGCTCCCAGGCCCAGGCCGTCATGCTGTCGACGAGCTGGACGCCGAGCCGTTGCCCGCCCGTGAGGGTCACCGTGCTGGTCGGGTACGGGGAGGTGGCGTGGCCGGCTCGTTGAGGGCGGGGATGGCGAGCTCCGTGTCCGGCCGGCCGGTGGGTGGAGCCGGCACCGGCGCCAAGACGGACGGCCCCCCGGAGGAACACGCGGCGAGCACTGCTCGGTGCGGCCGAGGACGGCGGAGGTGTGCCAGCAGTAGTCGTAGAGCGCGGTGTAGGGGCGGGCCAGGGCGGAGCCGCGGGCGAGGATGGCGCCCGCGTCGACGTTCTCGGGGTCGATGGCGGGTGTCGGCGCGTCACGGTTCCTGAATACCCCATACGGGTATATGGTAGGAGGCCGTCCGGAGCTGCGGAAGGCGGACGACCGACCGAGGAAGGCGGACGACCACATGCACGCGATCCTGCACGCGCTGTCCATCGCCGGATCGATGACCTGGGAGATCACCTGGGCGCTGATCCTCGGCTTCCTGCTCTCCGCCGTGGTGCAGGCGGTGGTCCACAAGTCGACGGTGGTGCGGCTGCTCGGCGACGACCGCCCGCGCACCCTCGCGGTCGCCGCCGCCCTCGGCGCGGCCTCCTCCTCCTGCTCGTACGCGGCCGTCGCGCTGGCCCGCTCGCTGTTCCGCAAGGGCGCGAACTTCACCGCGGCGATGGCCTTCGAGATCGCCTCCACCAACCTGGTGGTCGAACTCGGCGTCATCCTGGCCCTGTTGCTGGGCTGGCAGTTCACGGCGGCCGAGTTCGTCGGCGGGCCGGTGATGATCCTGCTGCTGGCCGTGCTGTTCCGGCTGCTGCTGCGTGACCGCCTGCTCCAAGAGGCCCGTGAGCAGGCCGAGTTCGGGCGAGCGGGCTCGATGGAGGGGCACGCGGCGATGGACATGTCGGTCGCGGGCGAGGGCTCCTTCGCCCGTCGGCTGCTGTCCGCGCGCGGCCTCACCTCCGTGTCGCACGTGTTCGTGATGGAGTGGGCGGCCATCCTCAAGGACCTGGTGATCGGCCTGCTGATCGCGGGCGCGATCGCCGCGTGGGTCCCCGACTCGTTCTGGCAGGCCTTCTTCTTCGCCGACCACCCGCTGGCCGGCAAGCTGTGGGGACCGTTGATCGGGCCGCTGGTGGCCATCGCCTCCTTCGTCTGCTCGATCGGCAACGTGCCGCTGGCGGTGGTGCTGTGGAAGGGCGGGATCAGCTTCGGCGGCGTGGTCGCGTTCGTCTTCGCGGACCTGCTGATCCTGCCCATCCTGAACATCTACCGGAAGTACTACGGCCCCCGGATGACCCTCTTCCTGCTCGGCACGTTCTACACGGCCATGGCGCTGGCTGGCTACGCGGTCGAGTTCCTCTTCGGCGGCCTCGGCCTGGTGCCCGACCAGCGGAACGCCGAGATCCCGATGGCGGGCATCGAGTGGAACTACACCACCTGGCTCAACATCGCCTTCCTGCTGGTGGCCGCGGCCCTGCTCACCCGCTTCTTCCGCACCGGCGGCGCGGCGATGCTCCGCATGATGGGCGGCGCCCCGGCCGCCGCTGACCACGCGGGCCACGGGCATCACGGCCACCACTGAGGGGGTGTGCGCGCGATGACGTTCACACGGGCGGCAGCAGATCGCTCTCGCTGACGGTGTACGTCAGCGGGGGATAGGTGAAGTCCGTTTCCTGATTCTCACGGCGCCGGAGTCGGTAGAACTCGCGGCTCTGCTCGTCGTCGGCCGAGGTGAGGCGGGCGCCCTGCGGGAGGTGCGGGCGTCCGTCGCGGAAGCGAACGAGGGTCTTCGAGGTGCGGAAGGTCAGGCCCAGCCAGACGTTGTCGGCTGTCGGGACGGGCTTGTCCAGGACGATCTTGTGCCTGAGGCGCCGGTTCGACTCGACGGAGAACGTGACGAAGCCGTTGTGGGTGAGGGGGATCTCGAACCTCTCGCCGCCGGACTCCTTCGATTCGACGATCAGCTTCCTCGGCGGGCCCGCTTCGGGATGTCGGTAGCAGGAGAAGACGGCGATGAACGACTCGTCGGCCAGATCGAGGGCCTGGTCGGAATGAGCGCCCATGGTGGTGTTGACGTTCGTGTAGCTCTCGATGAGGGCGTTGTTGAAGTCGACCGGAAGCGCGGCGAGTTCTCGGATCCGTTGCGCCAGCCGCTCGTGCACCGCTCGGAAGCGCTGCGCCGGGCTGGTGTACCGAGTGGTGGTACGGACGAGGGGCACGCCGCCCGTCTCGTCGACCCTGGTGAGCGTGGCGCCTCGGCGGCCCTTTCCCAGCTCTTCCAGGCGGGCCGACGCGGACAGCTCCGCGAAGAGGTTCTCCTCGGTGGGCAGGGCGTAGGAGAGGATCTCGTCCGAGAACCTAGGCACGGGGGGCAAGGTAGTCTCCCGTGTTCATGCTGAAGAGGAACCGGTTGCCGTAGTCGATGACGGACGAGGTGCGGTTCTCCTCGGCGTACAGCCTGCGCAGCTCGTCCATGCCGGCCGGTGTGGGCGGCTCCAACTCCACCGGATTTCCTGTTGATTTGAGGAACGTCCGGCCGTCCTTGTGAACGGCTTCGGTGTTCGAGCAGCGCACCACGTACCCCAGGCGGGTCGGGAGCAGCTCGGCGTCCAGTGCCGAGGGCCGGATCTCGTGCGTGTAGAGGCGGTTGGTGGACAACGGCATGAAGAACACCGAGCCGGGATGGAGGGTCACGGTGAACTGCCGGGGGAGCGTGCCCCCGGGGAGTTCCTCGGCCGACTCCTTGAGGCGGAAGCGGAGCCTGGTCAGCCCGCTGACACCCTTCGCACCGTAGTCGAAGGCGTCCTCGCCCAGGGGCTGCAGCTTGTCGAGCCGGTCGTAGAAGGTGCAGAAGGCCATGATGCCGTTGGCGGGCATGTCCTTGGTCTTGTCGGCGTGGGCCGAGATCTTGGCCTTGGACTGCTTGCGCTCGGGTGTGGCGTGGGTGTTGTGGTAGGTCTGGGCGAGGACGTGGTTGAGAGGTGCGTGGTCCCGGAAGACGGTGGCGGCCTCGCGGTTCAGGGCGTCGACGATGTGGGTGTCGGTGGGGCCGAAGTTCTCGGTCGGGCCCGAGAGGTTGGTGGAACAGCGGAGCAGACGGAAGTGCAGTTCGTCACCGTCTCGGGTGACGGGCGTGAGGTAGATCCCGGTGCGATGGGATGTTCCGGGTTTGGTGGACTCCGTCAGGGACTGGAAGGTGTGCTCCGCGCGGATCCGTCCGAAGTGATCGGCGTCGAGGTCGAAGAAGCGGCGGTAGTGGACGCCGACGCCGTGCACGCGGACGGGGACCCGGCCGAGGTCGACCAGGGGCCAGGGGCCGTCGACGTCCTCGTGGTAGCCGGGTGACAGGTCCCGGATGACGAACACGCGCGCGGCGGTGTGCAGTTGCCGGGCGGAGATCTCGGACGTGTCACCGCAGAGGTAGACGGTCTTCTGCGCGAGGTCGGGCGAACCCGAAGCAAGGTCCTCCGGTGTGATCGTGGACCCGAAGAAGTCCCTGATCAAGTCGTGACCCCGCAGTGCCGAAGGGGCAACCAGGACGTTGCTCGCACCCTCGATGCGGGCTTCTGTGCGGTCTGCGGTGTACATCGAGCGGTACCTGCCGTTCGCTGCCCTTGGAGTCGCGCGAGAAGTCGGACCGGCCGACTTCTCGCGCAAGCACGGTATCCGGTTGATCAGACGCTACTCCGGCACCCCCCCCGGCACAGCGGCGAGGGGCGGTGGTGAAGCCCGGGAGGTGCTCTGTCACCATGATCCGATTCAGTGCCCCTAGTCCAAGTCGCCCATCAGGAACGGTTCGTGTCCGACCAGCACATTTCCAGCACCACCACCACCCGTCGCGCCCGCCCGCAACGGCGCGGGAACAGCCGGGCCATCGCGCTGGGCGCCGCCTGCGTGCTCCTGGCCGCGGGCGTGACGACGCTCGTCACCACCGGGTTGGTCGGGCACTCCTCCTCGACCGGCAGCGCCGCGGCGCACCCGGCCGCCGGTGACAGTGCCGCCGCCGGCACCACGACCGGTCTGCCGACTGCGGACGCGACCAGCGCCGGCGCGAGCCCCAGCGCCTCCGCCTCGCCGTCCGGTTCGGGCTCGCCGTCGGCGTCGGCCACGCCGTCCAGGTCCGCGTCGGCCTCGGCGTCCGTGTCCTCGTCGCATCCGGCGGCGTCGAGCGCGTCCGCTGCCGCTCCGGGCGCCGCCGGTCAGGGAGTGGCCCCGGTGAACAGCGTCGCCGCGCCCGCGCGCGGACCGGCCGTCTTCAGCGGCAAGGCGTTCGACACCTGCACCGCACCGTCCGCGGCCGCGATGCAGGCGTGGCACGGCCAGTCGCCCTACGGCGCGGCCGCGGTCTACATCGGCGGCCAGAACCGGGGCTGCTCGCAGCCGAACCTGACCTCCTCGTGGGTGCACACCGTGCACGCCACCGGATGGCAGGTGATCCCGCTCTACGTGGGTGCGCAGCCGCCCTGCCAGACCTCCGGCAACCCGGAGCGGATCACCGCCGCCAACGCGGCCTCCCTCGGCTCCTCCGACGGTGGCGACGCAGTCGCCCGCGCCGCCGGCCTCGGCATGGGCACGGGCAGCGCCATCTACCTCGACATGGAGGCCTACAACGCCGCGGACAGTGCGTGCAGCGCCGCGGTGCTGACGTACGTCCAGGCCTGGGACGCGGCCCTGCACGCCCACGGCTACTGGGCCGGCTTCTACGGCTTCGGCAAGTCCAGCGCCCTGGCCATGAGCCAGGCGGCCTCGTCCGGTGCGACCGGCCTGCCGGACGCCCTGTGGTACGCCCAGTACGACGGCACGGCCGACACCAGCACCGGCTTCCCCTTCCCGGCCGGCCAGTGGAGCGGCCCCTGGCGGGGGCACCAGTACGCGGTCAACCAGCAGGAGAACTACGGAGGCGTATCCCTGACCGTCGACCACGACGCCTGGAACGGACCGGTCGCCGTGATCGGTTGACGCTCCCGGCCCCACCCGGGGCAGGGACCAGCGGTGGCCCTTCACCTGCCCGCACGACGAGGCGAGCAGGTCGTGTCGGGCCATCGCTCGGTCGGGGGAGGGCACGGAGCGCGCGGCGGCAGTGGTCGCGGACGATCGCCTTGAACGGCGGGGAGTGCGAGCTACCGGTCCGCGCCCGGCCAGTCGCCGGTCAACGTGGCGGTGAGCCGTCCGTCCGCCAGCTCGACCGCCACGTCCTCGGCGCTGCCGACTTCGTCGAGCAGGATGGCGGCGACCGCCTCCGGGGCCTCACGCATGGCGTTGTGGACGGTCGGGAGATCGTGGACCCGCCACCCGGGGTCGGCTTGGAGGCGGGCGCGGGTGGCGGCGAACGGGGTCCGGTCCTCCCAGCCCGAGCAGTAGACGAACTCCCGGCGGGGGACCTGGTCGAACGCGCCGGTGAGCCGGATCGTCTGCAGGAGCGAGGCGAGGGGATGGGGGCGGCGGCGGGGATCGCCGCCGTCCGGCGGTCGGACGGCGTGGCCGGTGGCCGCGGCGCCGACGACGAACCGCTGCCGGTATTCCTCGTTCGCCGACGACCAGCACGACTCGCCGTCGCGCGGGACGTAGGCGTCGAGGTGCACGAGCCGAGAGATCCGGCCGGCGGCGCGGTCGGCGGCGGCGGCGATCACCATCCCACCGTAACTGTGGCCGACCAGCGTCACGTTGGTGAGGCGGGCGCGGTCGAGGAGCCGCAGCACGTCGTCGGCGTGGGTGTCGAGGTTGGCGGTGGCGACCGTCGCCTCGTCGTCGTCCGGCCGCAGACCGGTCAGGGTCAGGGCGTGAACGGTGTGGCCGGCCCGTTCCAGCAAGGGGACCACCGTCTCGAAACACCAGGCGCCGTGCCAGGCGCCGGGCACGAGGATGAATGTCGACATGGGCTTTCTCCGTCTCTCAAGTCGCGCCGTGGGCAAGTAGTCTCACCGGATCAAGGTGTGGCTCGTTAGCGCCAGGAGGCCAACTGATGCCCGTTCACGGCCAAGCTCGCCTCAGCGGCGGTGTGGCGTCACAGGTGTGGCCGTCCGGCGGGCGCCACCTCTGGTCGTCCGGCGGAACGGGTGGGGTGCAGTCGCACGCGCGGGGACACCTGGTGTACGCGGCCAGCGGGGTGCTGGCGGTGCAGACCGAGCGCGGCACGTCGATCGTCCCCGCCAACCGGGTCGCCTGGACGCCGGGTGGGTTCGCCCACCACCACCGCGCCCACGGCGACACGGACATGCGGATCGTCTTCCTCGCGCCGGCCCACGCCCGGCTCCTACCGGACCGCCCTGCGGTGTTCATGGCCTCCGACCTCGCCCGTGAGGTCCTGCTCGCCCTGACCGGTCCCCGCAACCACGACGACGCCGTGGCTGGGTACAGCCGCTCCGCGCGTTCCCGGCTCCATCGCGTCCTCGTCGATGAACTGCGCGAGGCGCATGAGGAGCCATTGCACCTGCCGGAGCCACGGGACGACCGGCTGAAGGCCATTGCGAGGGTGCTGTACGAGACGCCGTCGGACAACGCCACGCTGGCCGAACTCGGGAGGACGGTCGGGGCCAGTACGCGCACCCTGAGTCGGCTGTTCCGCAGCGAACTCGGCATGACCTTCTACGAGTGGCGCACGCAGCTGCGGATCTACCACGCGCTGGTGCTGCTCGCGGACGGCCATGACACCGTTCAGACCGCCTATGCGTGCGGATGGGCCAACCCCAGCAGCTTCATCGCGGCGTTCACCGGCATCGTCGGAACGACCCCGGGCCGCTACCGGACCAGCCGGCGGCCTCGCTGATCGCGCACCTCAACGCCGGTATCCGGGCCCAGGGCGCAGGAGTTGCGCGAGAAGTCGGCGAGGCCTCTCTCCGGCGGGCAGCGCCAGCGGGTCTGGATCGCGCTCGCGCTCGCCCAGGAGACCGACCTGCTGCTGCTCGACGAGCCGAC